>JAPLWK010000010.1:133708-200826 GCA_026396615.1 candidate division WWE3 bacterium
ATATGACCAATGTAGAATTGGTTCTGAATATGTTGGCTGAAACCGCTACGACCGAAATTTCTCAGAAACGAAAGCCTTCCTGTCTCCCTGAAAACAAAAAGGTGGCTCGTGAAGGCGGGTCAGTTGCCGGAAACGCCAGAAAAGAAATAGAGTCTAAAACTGGTAAAAAAGTAGTTACTTCTAAAAACGCCAGGAAATTAAAACTGGTAGGCTGAAGATGGATCATATTGCCATCATGAAAAAGGAGTGGGGGCTGCTTCCGAAGATACTATCCGGCGTTAAAACTGTGGAAGCGCGTTGGTACAAGTCTAAAATAGCACCGTGGGGCAAGATCAAAGCCGGTGATACTATATATTTTAAAGATTCTGGCGGCCCGGTTTCCGTTAAAGCTGCAGTTACAAATGTCACCCAATACGAAATTACAAGTAATCAACAAGCTCTAGAAATAATGAGTCAATATGCCATAGATGACCTAGGGACATCTGAAATTCCAGAATCAGTTAAAAACTATATAACCGAAAAAAAGTACGCCATTTTCGTCCGTTTTGACCGAGTTGAAAAGATCACTCCCTTTGAGGTTGATAAGACTGGGTTTGGTTTGCAGTGCGTTTGGATGCGTGTTGAGAACATAAAAAACCGCACTAATCTGTAAAGATTTCGTGCGGCTTTCTGTTTAGTTACTTAGCTTTTATAGCCTCCTCGTATTTTTGTAATGTCAATTTAGCTTTCTCAACTCCCTCGCGATACACATCCGGCAATCCTTCAGGGTACAGCACGTTTATCCAATTTGGATTGAGCCAACTCAGTTCCAATCGGTCCGCAAAAGCCCCATCGACACGCACCGTTCGTAAATGTCGACCAGTTACCATGTAACCGACCCTCTCGAGAGCTTTTCGTGACGGTATATTTGGCTCCTTAACTTCTGTTGCAATAGTAGCTCGGTTAAGGGTATAGGCAGCAAAGCCGGTCCTCAGGATATGCGCACCCGAGGCAATACCCTGGTGCCACAAATCAGTTCTGAAAATAATTATTCCCGATTTACAGCTTTGATAATGATTCACTTCGCCTAAGCTAGTAATACCAACTAACTCATCATTGTCATCTATAGTTATTGCCCAAATGTAGCTTGTTCTATCTATTCGGTTTCGCTCGAACCAATCCATTTCATCCGACTCGGTGAACCCGCCAATTTGCAAGGTAAAACGCTGTACGATTGGATTACTCATATAATCTGCCACGACACCCATTTCTGTTTTGCGACACGGTCGTAGTTGAATTAAGTGACTAGCGCCATGAATACTCAATTTTGGACCGAACATTTTCTTTCTCCCATCTTAATTTGATTTAATCGACCATCAAAGCGACTGAGGTTATATTCGACCCCAAAACGAAGTCCTTAAAAACACTAAAGCCTCCGTTTTGGAGGCTTATCTACTGCGGTTTAAATTGTAAATTGTTAAATTAGTAGATAAGCCATAAAGTAGGTAGAACCCATATCACCGCTCGTATGAGCGGCGACACAAGGATTAATATTAGTTTGTAATTCGAAACAATAACGGTTCATATAGTCCTGTAGTATACTTTAATAATCTATTTTGTCAACTTTAAGTTTATATGGTGCGCGGGAGAGGAATCGAACCTCCACACCTTGCGGCATACGCACCTCAAGCGTACGTGTATACCATTTCACCACCCGCGCGTGTTCTCTTATATAAATTTATACATCAAAGTATGACTACTTCGTAGTCATGTATTTACCGTGGCGATAAATATAGCGCGTCTGCCATTTCGCCACCTCGGCTTGCTGTTTGGTGACCTCGGTGAGATTCGAACTCACGACGACTTCCTTAAAAGGGAAGTGCTCTACCACTGAGCTACGAGGCCAAGTATGGCCATTCTATCGCCTTAACCTGATTTTAACAACTAGTATTAGGCCTGTTTTTGCGATAAAATGCCAATCGCGACCGATTAAATGATAAATGTTTAATGGTCAATGATCAATTCCACTTGACCCCATCGTCTAGTGGCCTAGGATATCTGGTTTTCATCCAGGAGATCGCGGGTTCGAATCCCGCTGGGGTCACCACGTAAAGATCCTGACGAGTGGCCATCACAAGTCTAGAGATTTACATTGTCACGTTTACCTTCTAGGCATTACGTGACAGTAAAGAAAGATCTAACGTGGCACAGCCATTAAGACTAAGCTGTTGCATTTTGGAAAATACGTGGCCATAATACTCGCATGGCTAAAGTCTTAATCGTTGAAGACGATTTAAATTTATATACCCTTTACCAAACTGAATTTGAGTTTTCCGGGCACGCTACCATTAATAATAACACTGGTGACGGTGTAAACGAGCTTATAAAGAAGGAACATCCCGACATTGTCCTCTTAGACATTATGCTTCCCAAAAAAGATGGTTTAACTATCTTATCTGAAATTAAAGCCGATCAAGAAATTAAGGACACTCCGGCGATAATGCTCACTAATTTTGGTAACGAAGAAAATGTTAAAAAAGCCATTGATACCGGAGCGGAAGATTTTATTTTAAAATTTAAATCAGTGCCGTCAGAAGTAGTTGCTAAAGTAGAAGAGATCATAAAGCGAAAGGCGGCTAAATAAGTTATGGGTGGACTTGACGATTATAAAAAAGTAATGAGTGAGATTATTCAGCGCCAAATGGTCATTTTGGGGCCGGATATTTCTTTACTTAAGGCGCGAAATGTTGAAGGATTAGCGGTAGGCAGTGATGGTTTTGTGACTAACGTTGGCGGCGATCCCTCGGAAACGCTACAAAAATTAATTGATGAGTACGTAGCCTTATCCGGTTTAATTGTTAAAAAAGCCATGGAGCCGTTACTTAAAAAATACCCTAATTTAGCGGTCGCGTCAGGTGTTTTAGCAAAGTAATTTATGCTAGGTAGATTAATTTTAACTTACAGCGGGCCGATGATAGGCAGTAGCATGCTTTACGTGGCTATTAATTTAGTTGTTTTTTTATTAACCTTGCTTTTGGTCCTGCGGATTGGGACTGGAAAAATTGCTCAGCCACTTTTAATCATTAGCTTTGGTTTTTTAGTTTCAGCGATTTTGCCTCTTATTTGGGGGAGTCAAGTTTTATGGGTGGTTCCAATTGTCCAAAGTATTTTTGGCCTTCTTGGTATGCTCATGTTCATGCAAATTTTAGGGGTTTTTGTGCTCCTCTCCGTAAAGCCAGAACAGAAGTGATGTTTTTCATTAATACATGCTGCCCGTTTTCGTAATCGCCTTTTTAATACTGCTCGTTATTATATTATTCGTAGTTTTCTTAATTTCTCAAAGAAAATATTATAATTTAGATCAAGCTGTAAAAATTCACAGTGTACAATTAAATCGTAAACTTTATGAAAATGCGATTCTCGCAGAGATCGGCGATCGGATTGGCTACTCTTTAAATGTTACTAAAATCGCGGAAATTATTACCGGTTCCCTTTCCAACCTAGTTCCATTTTCGACCACTTCTTACCTAATTATCGAAAGTGACCGATTGCTACTGCGCACTAACCTGCGGGAATCAGTTTCGGAAGCCTTTATTAAGGAGGTAAAGAAACGTATGTTGGCGTCCCTTATCGCTCTATCGGTTGTTGACTACACCAAATTTAAAGTTGACGAGGGGACTTTTGGTTCTTTAACCTCCGAAACCAATAAAAACAAGATTGGCTCTTTTTTTAACATTCCGTTAGTAATAAATGACAAGTTAACCGGAATTATAAATATTGCTTCTACCAATGTTGGTTTGTACCAAGAAGCGGATATTAATGTTTTATATAAAATTGCCGCTAAAGCCTCGGATGCCGTTTCTCGCTTACAAACAGTCATTGAAACGGAGAAAGGGAAGTTGGAAATGATGGTGGAAAGTTTGGCTGATGGTGTAATGATGCTTAATAATTTCACACGTTTAATGATTATTAACCCTGCCGCCAAAACATTTTTAGGGATTACTGCCGATACCGTCGATTTAATAGATGTAGTAACGATTATAGAAAGGTCCACCCCCTTGATGGCCCAAATTAAGGAGGTTACCGCGACTTTAAAAACAATTAAGGTTTCACAATTTCTTCTGAATGAGCGTTTTTTAGAATTAATTATTTCTCCGGTTTTAGACCAATCCGGTCTTTTAGGGATTGCCATTATAATCCGTGATCGGACTTCGGAACGGACTTTAGAGCGACTGCGTGATGATTTTACGGCGATGATGGTTCATGAGTTGCGAACCCCTTTGAGTGTTATGTATGGCACCAGCGACTTACTTTTAAAAAGAATTACGCAACTGAATCCTGCTAAAACTACAGAATTACTTGGTAATATTAAAGATTCCAGCCATTATCTTTTAGACATGGTTAATGATATTTTAGATGCGGCTAAAATTGAAGCCGGTAAATTTAAAGTCGTCCCAATATCCGGGGATTTAAGAACGATATTAGTTGATGAGACTCAATATTTTGAAAATGTAGCTTCTCAAAAAGGCTTAACGATCAAAATCGACGTTACCGATAATTTACCACCGGTACTTTTTGATAAATCTAGGATTATTCAGGTCCTAAATAATCTAATAAGTAACGCCGTTAAGTTTACAATAAAAGGATCAGTTACTTTGGGGGCTACTATTATCGTTGGCGAAAATATGGCTAAAATATCGGTGAGCGATACCGGGGTGGGGATAGATAAAGAGGCACAACTAAGGCTTTTTAATAAATTCGAGCAATTACGAAACACGGTCGACCCTAATTCTAAAGGAACCGGTCTCGGGCTTGTTATAGCCAAAGGAATTGTGGAAGCTCACGGCGGTAAGATTTGGTTGGAAAGTTTGGAGGGTCACGGCACAACGTTCTTTTTTACTCTGCCTTTGGCAGTAGATCAAGTATCGGCGTTAAAAAACAACTAAATTAAGACTATTGAGACCATTACGACCATTAAGATTATTTATCGCTCTTCGAAACCGCTAAATGATCTTAATAGCATTAATAGACTTAATCGGTCAATAGCGTATGAACCCTTTTATTTTTAGAAAAGATGATATTCGCGGAATTGTTGGTAGTGATTGGTCCTACAATGACGCCTTAGAGATTGGCAAAGCTTGGGGAACCTGGCTGCGGAAACACAATGTTAAGCAGTGTCTTTTAGGTCGAGATAATCGATTAACCAGTGAAAAAATTGCTCAAAATATAGCTTCCGGTATGGTCGAAACGGGAATTGACGTTGTCGATTTTGGTTTAGCCACTACCCCAATGATTTACTGGTCGCGTTACCGATTTGGTTTTGGAAAAGTAGGAAGTGTGGAAATAACCGGCTCTCATAATCCGCCGGAGTATAACGGTTTGAAGCCTTGTTTTAACGATGCTACGACTATTACTGGTGATGATATTCAAGAATTACGTCGCACGCTTGATAAGCGTTCTTATATTGTTGGCGAGGGCAGTCTTAAAAAAGCGGATATCTCCTTGGAATATCTGGCAGACATAAAAGCCAGTTTGCTTAAAGTTGATTTAAAGCCGATTAGAAAGCTAAAGGTTGTCATGGACAGCGGGAACGCTCTTGGTGGTTACTTCGCGGCGCCGCTGTATCGAGATTTGGGACACGAAGTCATTGAAATTCACAGTCGACTGGACGGCACTTTTCCGAATCACATTCCCGATCCTTCAGTTGGTTTTAATCTTATGGAACTGCTAGAGAAAGTACGGACTAATAAGGCCGATATTGGAATTTCTTATGATGGCGATGTGGATCGCCTTAATGTAATCGATGAAACCGGTTACGTGGTGTGGGCTGACGGAATATTGGCTTTGTTGTCACGTTACTTTTTAAAATTATCTAAAAACGAGCCCATACTCTATAACACTCAATGTTCGCCGGGACTGGAAGAAGATATTATCGCGAACGGTGGTAAACCGGTCTGTGTACCAACGGGTCACGCCATTGTGTCGGACTATTTAAAGCGCTATCAAGGGAAGTTGGCCGGTGAATATAAAGGTCATATCTACATTGCTGATCATTATTACGGTTTTGATGATGCCATTTATGCCGGAGCCCGGGTACTTCAGCTTCTCGCGGCTTCAGATCTCCCTTTGTCGAAGTTGCTTGGCGGTGTTCCCTTTTACAAAGCCACCGGTGAAATCGCGATTCCCACCTCCGATGAGCAGAAATTTGTAACTATGAAAAAATTGGCCGAGTTTTTTAAAGATAAATATTTCGTGGCTGATTACGAAGGTGATTTACGGATAAAATTTGGAGCGGATTTGACCGATACCTGGGGGATGATTCGCAAAAGCGATACCATGCCAAAACTTGAGGTTTACGTATGGAGTAAAACCGATGAGAATTTAACCGCGGCTCGCGATATTATGGTAGAACAGGTTAATAAGTATTAATGATTACTTCAACTAAACATCTATTAACTAAACGCATGGCAGTGGCCGCTTTTAATTTTGGCACTTTAGATATTGCTCAGTCTATTTTGGCCGGAGCAACGAGTCTTGCGGAGCCTTTCATCTTTGAGCTAAACGCTAAAGAAGCCGATTTTATAGGGATTGGAACGGCCTTTGTCATTGCGGAATCATTCTCTAAAAACAGTTTAGTCGATTTCTCGTTGCATCTTGATCATTGTTCCGACGTCGATACGGTCTTAAAAGCGGCGGCGGCCGGTTTTACCTCCGGGCTAATCGATATCTCAGAAATGCAGGTCGAAACAGGTTTTAGGTTGGTAGCAAAACTTAAAGAAAAATTACCTAAAGATTTTTTGCTGGAGGTAACCGTAAGTAGTCCCAGTCAGGCCTTACATCTAGATGAACTGGGGGCGAATCTTTTGGCGGTTGAGAAAGATAATTTTTGCGATTTGTCACTTCTTAAGTCAGTTCGAAGGATCACCAATTTACCTTTAGTAATGCATGGCGGATCCAGTCGGTCTATGAATGAAATTCAAGAGGCTATTCGTTTAGGGGTAGTTAAAATAAACATGAATACCTGCCTTCGTAAAGCTTGGCGAGAGGGTTTGGAAAGTACTTTTAAAGAGAATTCAGACATGTTACAGTCTTATGAGTTATTGAAGAAGTCTAAAGAACTAGTTAAGCAGGTAGTTATAGAAAAGATACGATATGTCTGCCCATAAGTATAAATACATAAAATGGTTTTCGGAGCTCCATCGCACCGACACCGATATTGCCGGTGGTAAGGGAGCCAATCTGGGGGAATTGGTGAACGCCGGCATTCCGGTACTACCTGGTTTTGTAGTGACAGTTAACGCCTACTTTGACTTTTTAGATAAAACTTCGCTTAAACAAAAAATAAAAACTGAACTCAAAGATTTAGACTACGAAGATTCTAAGGCTTTACAGAGCGCTTCAGCCCGGATTCGGAAAGCCTTTTTAGCCTCAGAGCTGCCGGAAGATATTAAGACGGATGTTACAGCAGCTTATCGGGAACTCTGTGGCAATCATGATCAGCAAGTGGCCGTTCGGTCCTCGGCGACGGCTGAAGATCTGCCGGATGCTTCATTTGCCGGGCAGCAGGAAACTTTTTTAAATACTCAAGGAGAAAAGCAAGTTCTAGAAAATTTACTACGTTGTTACGCCTCACTTTTTGAAGCCCGGGCTATTTATTATCGTAACACCGAAAAATACGATCATTTTAAAGTTGGTCTCGCCTCGCCGATTCAAATCATGGGCAAGTTTGAAGTGGCGGGAATCATGTTTACTGCCAATCCACTTACTTCCGATGAATCCCAAATTGACATTGAAGCGGCTTATGGGCTGGCGGAGCCGGTTGTACTAGGGGAACTAACTCCCGATCAATATTTGATTAAAAAAGCCCCTTTAAAAATAATTGATAAAAAAATAATTCGTCAGGAGTGGCAACGGGCCTACTCAGGGCGTCTTAAAGTTTCTAAAGATTACCAAAAACGTCAGAAATTACCGGATGCCAAGATTTTAGAGCTGGCGGCAATAGGTCTGCTGATTAACGAGCATTACGGGCATCCGCAGGACACAGAATGGGGCATGCAGTCTGGAAAGTTATTTTTAGTGCAGTCTCGTCCCATCACCACTTTACTAAAAACCAAAGATGCCCTTGATAATCCCGAAAAGATTGACGATAGCGCAGTGGTTATTTTAACCGGGTCAGCTGCCAGTCCGGGAGTGGGTTCCGGGAAAGTGCGAATTCTTAAAAATGCCAGCGAAATTAATAAGCTAAAAGATGGCGAGGTACTGGTAACAAAAATGACTGATCCGGATTACGTTCCGGCCATGAAACGAGCTTCAGCGATTGTTACCGACGAAGGTGGCCGCACTTCACATGCGGCGATTGTCTCTCGAGAACTCGGAGTTCCTTGTGTTGTTGGAACTAATGAAGCCACTAAAATGCTACGGACGGGCGAGGAAATTACCGTTGATGGCGCTTCCGGAAAAATTTATCAGGGAATTTATCAAATCAAAGAGAGTATTAATTTAAGTCGCTATGATGATCCGACTAATATTAAGACGGCTACTAAGGTCTATGTCGACCTGTCAGTTCCGGAACTGGCTGCCGAAGTCTCTCAGCGTTACGTCGACGGAGTGGGTTTAATGAGGGCTGAATTTATTATTGCTCAAGTAATTGGAGAGCATCCCAAAGCGATGTTGTCGGCCGGTCGCGGTCGCGAGTTCACTGATAAGCTGGCCACAGGGATTGAAACTTTTGCCAAAGCCTTTAATCCCCGTCAGATCGTTTATCGCGCGACAGACTTCAAAACAAACGAGTACAGGAGTCTCAAAGGCGGCGCCAAATACGAACAAGAAGAACAAAATCCGTTGATGGGCTATCGTGGGGTGAGTCGCTACATCGCCGATTCTGCTGTCTTCGAGCTGGAACTTAAGGCTCTCGATAAAGTCCGTAACAAAATGGGTTATAAAAACGTCCATTTAATGTTGCCGTTTGTGCGAACGGTAAAAGAGTTGCAAGAGGTTAAAAAGATCGTTTCGGCCTTTGGTTTGCATCGCAGTGCTAATTTTAAATTGTGGATTATGGTGGAAGTGCCGTCAGCCGTAGTGATGCTAGATGAAATGCTGGATTGCGGAGTGGATGGCGTGTCGGTCGGGACCAATGATTTAACAATGCTAATGCTGGGTTGTGATCGAGATAATGACAAAGTGGCTAATATTTACGACGAGCGACATCCGGCGGTAATGTGGGCCTTGGAAAAAATCGTTAAAACCTGTGCTAAGCACGGGGTGACCAGTAGCATTTGCGGTCAAGCACCCTCTGACTATCCCGAAATCACTCGGAAGTTAGTGGAATGGGGAATCACTTCAGTTTCTATTAACGTCGACGTCATCGAGAAGACTAGGCAGATTGTGCATGACGCCGAGTTAGATTTGGCCCATAAGCGTTCGCGTAAATGAATATGAAAATTACAGATATTTCGGCCAGAAAAATACTCGCTTCTAAAGGCGACTGGACAATTGAGACGACTCTCGTCCTTGAGGATGGGTCATACGGGATTGCTTCGGTGCCGGCGGGAATTTCTACCGGTAAAGCGGAGGCGAAGACGTTAGAAGTGGGCGATTCGGTCATTCTCACCAATGATTCCTTGTCGAAGGAGTTAATAGACAAGGATTTTGCGACACTTAAAGATTTCGATTCAGCTTTAATTGCGCTTGACGGGACGCCGGATAAATCAAAACTCGGTGGTAACACAACACTGTCATTGTCCCTAGCTTTTGCCAAGGCGTCGGCGATGTTTAAAGATGAGTCACCTCTTTATATTTATTTAAGTGATATTATTGGGTCAAAATATTTGAAAATTCCAGAATTGCTAGTCTTGATGTTTGAAGGTGGGATGCACGCTCGTAGTTTGTTGTCGATTCAAGAGTTTATGGTCCATTGTAAAACAGTTGAGGATGGTCTTAAGTCGTATCAAAGGGTCAACGACGCCATGAATACTCGTAATTTGCCAACGACCGTTGGGTTTGAAGGGGCTTTTTCACCGCCAAATTTTACCAATGAAAATGCTTTAGATTTATTGTCGAGCTTATTCGGTCCCGGATCAATCAGTCTTGATGTGGCCGATTCTTACACCAATGGCGCGCCGCTTGATTTTGAAGATATTATTTCTAAATACGCGCCACTATCGATTGAGGATCCGTTTGATGAAGAGGCTTGGGATTCCTGGGAAGTTTTTAATAAAAATAATTCTTCAAAAACACTCGTTGTTGCTGATGACCTGGTCGTCACTAATAAAATTAGACTTCAGAAGGTAATCGAAAAGCATGCGGCCGGGGCAGTGGTCGTGAAAGCTAATCAAATCGGGACACTGAGCGAGACTCTAGAATTTGTTCAACTGGCTCGTCAAGCGAAACTTAAAATTATCGTCTCCCATCGCGGCGAAGAAACGACTGATGATTGGCTGGCGGATTTAGCGGTCGCGGTCGGCGCTGATTATGTTAAGTTTGGTGGGTTTGCCAGAGGAGAACGAATATCTAAATATAACCGACTCCTCCAAATTATTGATGACTTACGGTAGCGTTTATTTATTCCGTCATTCTGAATCAGAGGATAATCGCCAGCATTTGTTTAGCGGTTGGCGGGATCCTGATTTATCACAAAAAGGCGTCATTGATGCTGAAGAACTAGCAGAATTGCTTAAAGATAAGGTATTCATGAGTGTCTATACTTCCGATTTGAAGCGTAATTTAAGGACTGTAACGGAAGTTTTAAAATATCATCCCAACGTAGCCATAACTCAAGACAAACGACTTCGGGAGCGCAGTTACGGCGACCTTCAGGGAACGCCTCATTTAGATTTAATGCGTCAAGATTTAGCTTTATATTTAACTTATCATCGCTCCTACAACACACCGCCGCCGAATGGGGAAAGTATTGCTATGGTGGAAGAGCGGGTGTTGCCGTTTTGTAACGAATTAGCTGACCACGTCAAAAAATCCAGTCAAAACGTCGCTGTTTGCGCCGGGAACAATTCAATGCGTGTGATTCGGCGTTTTTTTGAAGGTTTTACAATTGAGGAGATGTTAAAAATTGATAATCCTTACGATAATTATTTTACCTACGAAGTAAAGGATTAATTATGTATGAAGTAATTACAATTGGCGGCGCCACTCAAGACATCTTTTTTATCGACGAAGACTTTCCGGTCAAAAATGACGCTTTAAGTATTGAGTGGGGCGAAAAATTCCTCGTTCGCAAATGCTTGATTACTTTTGGTGGGGGAGCAGCTAACTGCGCAGTAGGTCTTTCACGTTTAGGAATCAAGACCGCCTTTTGGGGGCAAATCGGTGACGATTTACCGGGGGCGGAAATTGCTAAAAACTTTAAGCAGGAAAAAGTGAGCTTGCAATTTTTAGAGATTACGGGGAAGGTGCATTCATCTGTATCGTCAATACTGGTGGGGCAGGGTGGGGAACACGCGATAATTATGTACCGTGGGACTAACGATGACTTGGAAATTGAGGCCGAAGCGTTATCAATTGAACTCACAAATACTAAATTCTTTTATTTGGCTGATGCGGGCAGTACTAGTGAAGCTTTAACTACTGAGGTTCTCAAACTTGTTAAATTTCATAATGTGCGTTTGGCTTTTGTGCCCGGTCAAAACCAATTAAAACTGGGAATTAATAAATTGGCGCCAATTTTGCAAGAAACTGACCTCTTCGTTCTCAATGTTTACGAGGCCTACGAACTTCTCGATCTTAAATATCAAAAAACAGAACTTAATACCTGCGCTACCATTGAAGAAGACGTTAAAAAAGCCTTGAAAAAGTTTTACGATTTAGGAGCTAAGAAAGTTATTATCACTCGCGATGTTTGCGGTTCTCAGGCTTATGACGGTAAAACTTTTTATAGCGAACCAAGTCCTGCGATCCTAGAATACATCGACACTACCGGTGCCGGCGATGCCTTTGCGACAGGCGCTTTGGCAGCTTTACTTCGCGGTCATGGCCTAGCTACCGCTCTGAAGTGGGGGAATTTGGAGTCGGCTTCTGTCATCGGCGTCTACGGCGCGCAGCCCGGTTTGCTGTCGAATATTTAACCCCTTGACAACTTCGTATAATATTCGTATATTATACCAATGCCACCAACTACTTACCGCCGCCAAAAAGAAGTTCTCGATTTTGTCTCTCAGTATATTCAGAAATACGGCAGCTCCCCAACTTTACAGGAAATTGCTTCCGCATTAGGCTTAAGTTCTCTAGCCACCGTTCATCAGCATTTAGAAGCTCTGGAGAAAAAAGGTCTAATTAAAAAATTTGATGGTAATATTAGAGGATTTGAAGTGATTAACGAAGTGATTACGCCAGCTTTAGAGGGTGTGGAAGTTCCAATCATTGGCTATATCGCCGCCGGGAAGCCGATTGAGGCTATTGAAAGTCCCCTAGACACGATTCGAATTTCGGCCAGCATGCTGTCCGGTAAAAAGCGGGCCTTTGTTCTTCAAGTTCGCGGCGAAAGTATGATTAACGATGGCATTCTCGATGGCGACTTCGTAGTTTGCGAACAACAACAAACGGCTAATAATGGCGACATAGTGGTGGCTCTTATTAACGGCGCTACGGCCACTTTAAAGCGCTATTACAAGGAAAAAGATCGAATTAGACTTCAACCGGCTAATGATACGATGAAACCGATTTATGTTAAGAATGTTAAGATTCAGGGTAAGGTGGTGGGTGTAATTAGGCGTTACTAACCAATCTGTCATTCCGGGCTTGACCCGGAATCCAGAAAATCTAACATAAATTTTTAATTAACAATTTAATCTGTTACTGGATTCCGGCTCCGGGGCCGGAATGACGTGTTTTATTTATGGAATTCAAGCTTACCTCATCTTACAAGCCTGCCGGAGATCAGCCTCAGGCTATTAAGTCGCTATTAAGTAACTACAAAGCCGGACTTTCGGATCAGGTCTTACTTGGTGTTACCGGTAGTGGCAAGACTTTCACGGTGGCTAACGTTATCCAAGAAATTAAAAAGCCCACTTTAATTATTTCGCACAACAAAACTTTAGCGGCCCAGCTGTATCAAGAATTTAAGGAGTTTTTTCCTAAAAATGCCGTGGAGTACTTTGTTAGTTACTACGATTACTATCAACCGGAATCTTACCTCCCGGCTACTGACACTTACATCGAAAAAGATGCCGATATTAATGATGAAATTGATCGACTTCGTTTGCGAGCCACGGCGGCCTTAATGACGCGTTCGGACGTGATCATAGTGGCTTCCGTGTCAGCGATATATTCACTAGGTGATCCCGAAGAATATAGCCAGGCAATTTTAGAATTGAAAGTCGGATCAGCCACAACTTTACGTGCCCATGTTCTAAGTCGATTAATAGAAATGCATTATAATCGCAACGATTTTGAATCTAAAAGAGCGACTTTTCGCGTTAAAGGTGAAAACATTGAAGTTTGGCCGGCTTACGAAGATTACATTTTACGTTTGGAATATTTAGGGGAATCTTTATCTCGCATTTCCAAGCTTAATCCCATTACTTTTGGGCAAATAGAACCTTTAAGTGAATTTGTACTTTATCCGGCCCGTCACTATGTAGCCGATCCGGAGACTTTTGATGAGGCTCTGGCGGCAATTCAAGTGGATTTGGAGAAGCAACTTAAGTCGCTGGAAGGTCAAGGCAAGAAGCTTGAGGCTTATCGTTTAAAGCAACGCACTAAGTATGACTTGGAAATGCTTAAAGAAGTCGGGTTTGTAAATGGTATTGAAAATTATTCGCGTTATTTTGACGGTCGGGCGCCCGGTTCGCCACCTTATACTTTACTTGATTTTTTTGCCCATCGTTTTGGTAAGGCTAGCTCTAAGGATTGGCTCCTAGTCGTCGACGAGTCCCACATTTCGATTCCCCAAATTCGGGGGATGTATAAAGGGGACCGCAGTCGCAAACAAACTTTGATCGACTTTGGTTTTCGGCTGCCATCGGCTTTGGATAATCGTCCTTTAGACTTTCCAGAGTTTGAAACTCGCATGCCACAAACTATTTATATGAGCGCAACGCCTAGTCCTTGGGAATTAACCAGGGCGACAGTGGCAGCCAGTGATTTGTCATCGCTGAGCGGTCAGAAAGCAACTTTGACTCCAATTGTAGAGCAATTAATTCGTCCAACTGGCTTAATTGACCCCCAAATTACAGTTTTACCATCGAAAGACCAGATTAATGATTTACGATGTCGCATTGAGGAAAGAATAAAAAATGGCCAGCGGGTCCTGGTTACAACTTTAACTAAAAGAATGGCCGAAGAATTATCTGATTATTTAAAGAATTTAAATATTAAAGTCACTTACCTGCATTCTGATATTCAAACTCTAGAGCGCAGCACCATTTTAGATGATTTACGACGTGGTAATTATGATGTCCTAGTTGGTATCAATTTGCTACGGGAAGGCTTAGATCTTCCAGAAGTGTCACTGGTCGCCATTCTTGACGCCGATAAGGAAGGTTTTTTGCGGAGTGAATCGGCTTTAATTCAAGTGATGGGTCGGGCGGCTCGGCATTTACAAGGCGAAGTGGTCATGTACGCCGATAAAATTACTGATTCCATGCGACGAGCTATAGATGAGGTTGATAGACGACGGTCGATACAACTGTCCTATAATCAAGAACATAATATTACACCGGTGGGCATTACCAAGTCGATTCGCGATAAAATGGTGGAGTTTACGGCGGCCGAAATTGCCGAAAAATCTCACCCCACTGTATACAGTAAAAAAGGCGGCAAAGCTTCTTTAATCGACCTGGCTGATGTTCCGCCGTCTGAACGGAAGAAGTTTATTAAAGAGCTGGAACTAAAAATGCAAACGGCTGCCGAAGAGCTCAACTTTGAACTTGCCGCCCAAATTAGGGACGAGCTACTTGACATAAAGAAGAACCTCTAGTTATAATGCCCACAATATTCTAATCACAGGCAAGCGTTAATTAGACTTGCCGTTGTTATTATTACTACATCGGAGGCTCTCGTGGGTGGTCAAGCTCGTCATCCAGTGATCGCACAGAGAAGTTCTGGTTTCGTTCATAGTTCAGCGCAGGCATTTACAACCGCCTGGAACTACGTTCAAGATAAGCATCCTTGGGTTCCAACGGGGATGCTGCATCAAGGTGTTCCGTCGAAAGACCTGAATGCAAAAGCACTTAAAGCTTGGAACAGCCTTCCTAAAGACCAACAATGTGGTCAAGGGTTGGCGAAAAAGCTTAAGGGCAACTATCATATCAGTTAGTTGGTTAAACAGCCTGTTGGCAAGGGAAGGCTGTAATCTCAAATGTTCGCGAAAGATTCGACAAAGTTTTCAGGAGAGATACATCATGGGTTCCGCAAATAATTCAGGCAAAGTAGTAGCAAGTGTCAGATCGAGTTCTGTGGCGACCAAAGTAAATCCAATGGCTTCGCCAAACTCTCAGAATGAATGTCCGCCCGAGGGCAGCATTTGTCCGAGTTGTGGAAAGGGTACTGTGCATTACGGTCGTTTTTCTCGTCGGCGTGTTTGCACACACTCCCAATGCGTCGTGAACTCGTACAGTATCTATCATTGCTAGTTAGCTTTGCGTAGGTTTGGCGGTGGAATTTTTCTCTACAGAGAGTTAAGTTTCACCGCCCTTTCATTTTTTTAATTTGAAATTTACAATTTAAAATTGAAAATTATACCTTTGTTACTTGATTCCAGGTCTTGTCCCGGAATGACGTATCTGAGTGTGACCCTTTATAAATGCTTCAAAATATAGTAGAATACCAGATCGTCATCTTATGGAAGAACTCATTATTCGCGGCGCCAGAGAGCATAATTTAAAAAACGTCGATTTAACTATTCCCAAAAATAAATTAATAGTCTTTACCGGCGTTTCCGGCAGTGGTAAGTCCTCTTTGGCCATGGATACTATCTATGCTGAGGGGCAGCGCCGTTACGTAGAATCTTTGTCTTCCTACGCCCGCCAATTCTTAGGCGTCATGGATAAGCCCGATGTCGACCTTATCGAAGGACTTAGCCCCGCAATTGCGATTGATCAAAAGTCGGCTTCTCATAACCCTCGTTCCACCGTTGGCACTATCACCGAAGTCTACGATTATCTTCGTCTTTTATACGCTCGCGTAGGCCATCCCCATTGCCCCAATTGCGGTCGAGAAATTTCTCGGCAAACCATCGATCAAATTAGCGATGGTATCCTCGCTTTAGGGCCGGGGCGCTACATGATCATCTCCCCAATCGTAAAAGACCGCAAAGGCGAATATACGCATCTTTTTGAGAATCTGCGAAAGCAGGGGTTTGGCCGGGCCAGGGTTGATGGGCAAGTGATAAGTTTGGATAGCGATTTTGATCTTATCAAAACAAACAAACACACTATTGAAGCCGTAATTGATCGTTTAGTGCTGGAAAAGAAAGTCTCTAAAGATACTATTACTCGAATTCGCCAGTCGGTAGAAACGGCTTTAAAGTTGGCTGATGGCGTGGCCATTGTTTCTCAAGTAACCGATAAAGCCTTTGAATTTCCGGAATCCCCGAAAAAGATGGAGGATCATCTATTTTCGGAGCGTTTTGCTTGTCCATTTTGCAATATTTCGCTGCCGGAACTGGAGCCCCGCAGTTTCTCTTTTAACTCACCGCATGGTGCCTGTCCTAAATGTCAGGGCCTAGGAACAGAACTTAAAATTAATCCGGCCATTATTTACAACCCCGATTTAAGCGTTCGTGAAGGCGGCATTTTTCCGTGGGCTAATGTAATGGAACATGAAACTTGGAGCGGCAGACTCCTCGAAACAGTGGCCAAAACTAATAATATTGACTTAAGTGTTCCGATTAGCCAGCTTTCGGATAGCCAACTACACTTAATCCTCTACGGCACCGGAAAAACAGCTTATGCCGTGAACGGTAAAAATCGATTTGGTAAAGAACGCACTTACGACACTACTTTTGAAGGCATTATTCCCAATTTAGAGCGCCGTTATAAAGAAACCGATTCCGATTATATTCGTCGGGAAATCGAGCGCTACATGGTTAAAGAGCTTTGTCCTTTATGTAAAGGGGTGCGGCTTAAAAAAGAAGTGCTGGGAGTGACTATTTTAGATTTAAATATTGCCGAGGCTAGCAATTTAACCATTAAAAAGTTTTTAGATTGGTCGGCTGATTTTAAAACTTTAAATAGTCGCGAACAAGAGATCGGGAAGGCGATTATTAAAGAAATAGATGCCCGCTTAAATTTTCTTCTCGATGTTGGACTTGATTATTTAACCATTGACCGGGCCGCCAATACCCTCGCCGGAGGGGAAGCCCAGCGAATTAGGTTGGCTTCGCAAATTGGCTCCGGACTTTCCGGGGTTCTTTACGTCCTTGATGAGCCGTCAATTGGCCTTCATCAGCGTGATCAGGATCGACTTATTCAAACTCTCAAGCGCCTGCGGGACCTTGGAAACACGGTCATTGTCGTCGAACATGACGAGCAGACGATGCTTGAGTCCGATTACATTGTTGATTTTGGGCCAGGGGCTGGGGAGCACGGTGGCGAAATTTTGGCTCAAGGTACCCCAGACGAAATTAAGGCCAACAAAAAATCGATTACCGGGGCTTATCTTTCCGGCCGTCGTCAAATTACCGTTCCCAATTTCAATCAAGAAGAAATTGACGTAAAAGTTAAGCCGTCATCTCGCGAGTTAGTCCTCATGAATGCCAGTCATAACAACCTAAAAAACGTGACTATTAAAATTCCCTTGGCCAAATTGGTCTGCGTCACTGGTGTCTCAGGATCGGGAAAATCATCCTTGATTAATGAAACGCTATTGCGCCAACTGCGCCAAGAATTTAATCTTAAAAATGAGGAAAAACCTGGCGCTAACGATGGCATTACAGGCCTGGAGTACATTGATAAGGTGGTTGACATTGACCAGTCCCCAATCGGTCGAACGCCCCGCAGCAACCCTGCCACTTATACTAAAGCTTTTGATGAAATTAGAGAATTATTCGCGTCAACCCGAGAATCTCAATTACGCGGTTACAAATCAGGCCGTTTTAGTTTTAATGTTAAAGGTGGTCGTTGCGAAGCCTGCAAGGGTGACGGCCAAATTAAAATTGAAATGCAATTTATGCCGGATATTTATATTGATTGTGAAGTATGTGATGGTAGGCGTTACAATCACGAAGCCTTGGAAATTGAGTATAAAGGCAAAAATATCTCCCAAGTTTTAGATATGACGATTGATGAAGCGGCGATATTTTTTACCAACCATCCCGGTATAAAAAATAAACTGGATACTTTGCAGGACGTGGGTTTGGGCTACGTGCATTTAGGTCAGCCCGCACCAACTTTATCTGGCGGAGAGGCCCAAAGGATTAAACTGGCATCTGAGCTTTCGCGTCGCCAAACCGGCAAAACCCTGTATATTTTGGATGAGCCCACCACCGGCCTCCATTTTGCTGATTTAGAGCGTTTAATCGCCATTTTTAAGCGACTGGTTTCTTACGGCAATTCTGTCATTGTTATTGAACATAATTTAGACGTAATTCGTTTTGCCGATCACATTATCGATTTGGGTCCGGAGGGTGGAGTGGGTGGTGGTCGGGTCATTGTCACTGGTACAGTTGCCGAAGTGGTGGCTTGCCAGGAAAGTTGGACTGGAAAATATCTAAAAGCGAAGTTATAAAGTTGTATGCTCAAAGGATTAGCGATTATAACCCTGTCAACCCTTTTGCTATTAGTTGGGTCAACTGACGTAAAAGCAGCCGACTCTAAATTTTCTACTTCTTACAAAACTACCTATGACGTTGATATTAGCGGTTTAACGACAGTCACTTCCGAGATTAGTTTAACCAATAAATCCGCCAATTTTTACGCTTCCAATTACGTTTTAACGTTAAGTTTTCCGCATATTTTAGAAGTTACTGCCTATGATCGCCTGGGTAATTGTCCGGTGACTCTTAATGGCTCAGAAATTAAGGTCCTGTTCAATGATAAAGTTGTTGGTTTAAATAGCATACTTCATTGGACTCTAATTTATAAAACTCCCGATCTGGCAATAAAAAAAGGCCGGATTTGGGAAGTTGATCTTCCTAAAGTTGAAGGGAGTATAGATCTAGCCGATTACGTTACGGTTCTTAAGGTGCCCCAAAGCTTTGGTGACGATGCCCAAATGGCCAATACCGCAATTAGTAGCGGGGTAGCTGGTAGTAAAAACTTCTATGTTTTCTCTAAAAACTTATTACTTAATCAAGGTGTCGCCGCTGTTTTTGGCGATTATCAAGTTTTTAAATATACTCTTAAGTATCATTTAAAAAACCTAAACCTACTACCGCATTTTGAAGAAATTACTCTACCTCCAGGTGTTGCTAATTATCAAGAAACTTTTATTACTAGTTTATCACCCCGTCCCATTTCGTCACGAGTTGATAGTGACGGTAATTTGCTGGCCAAGTATTTTTTGTGGTGGGGTCAAGATTTAGAAATCACTTTAGACGGAGAGGCCAAAGTTTATAATCGTCAAATTAATCCTTTTGTTGGAGGTAATGTTACGGCCATAACCTCTAACCTAAAATATTTGACTAATGCGGCAAGTTTTTGGGAGGTAACTGATCCGATTATTAAAAAGATTGCTTCTGATTTATATAATCCTACTAAAACCGTTTCTCAAAATGCTCAAAATATTTACACTTATGTCGTGGCCACTCTAAAATATAATAATGCCAAGGGTTTTGATAATCGTTTAGGAGCCGTAGCAACTTTAAAAACTCCCGATAACGCCGTATGCACTGAATTTTCAGATCTCTTTGTGGCACTGGCTCGGTCAAATGGTATTCCGGCTCGGGAACTCGAGGGCTACGCTGCGACTAATCAAGATAATCGACCAATTTTAAATGACGTGCTACACGCCTGGGCTGAGTATTATGATCCGGTCTTTGGTTGGGTGGCCGTTGATCCAACGTGGGGCAATACCGCTAAAACTGATTTCTTCACGCATCTTGACGCTAACCATTTGGTCTTTGTCATACATGGTGTGTCGCCGGTATCACCCGCTCCGGCCGGAGCTTTTAAACTGGATATTACAGAAAAGGATCAAGTAGCGGTAGTTTTCGCGGATGCGGTCACTACAGATGCGACTAAAGTAGTCCCACTTTCCGTCGACAATTCTTTGGGGACTAAAATTATTAGGTTTTTGGCTGGCATTAGTAATTAATTTATGGTTCCTGCAGAATTCGCCACTTTACCAAAAACTCCCGGCGTCTATATTTTTAAAGATAAAGCCGGTCATATTTTGTACGTTGGGAAAGCGATTTCTCTAAAAGACCGGGTCTCCTCGTATTTTCAAGGTAGCCTTGATTTGGGTCCGAAAACCAGAGCTTTAGTAGCTAAGATTATTTTTATTGAACATGTCGACGTCGGTTCGGAACTGGAAGCGTTGCTCCTTGAAGCCGAGCTTATTAAGAGGCATCGGCCGCCTTATAACATTAGCCTCAAAGATGATAAGAGTTATCAGTATATTGTGATAGAAAAGTCAGAAAAGTTTCCTCGAATAAGTACCACCCATAATAAAGGTAATTTAAACACAAACTGGTTATATTTCGGGCCGTATCCTGAAGGGCGAACGGTGCGTCAGGTGGTCAAGGAACTCCGTCGGATCTTCATGTTTCGAGATTGTGGGGCTTCCAAGTATAATCGCTACCAAAATTTGAAGCGACCGTGTTTGTTTGGTGACATTAATTTATGTGCGGCCCCTTGCGTCGGCCGCATTTCCGATGTCGACTACAACAAAAATATCAATCGGGTTGTAAAGTTTTTATCTAGTGGTCAAAAAGATCCTCTCATTCAGGAGATGAAAGGTGAGATGTCAAAATTGTCTGAAAATCAGGAGTTTGAAGCGGCCTCACAGCTTCGTGATCAAATCAGCCGTTTTGAATACATCACCCAGACTTTTAGGCCGGCCTCAGAGTTCCTTATTAACCCTAATCTCCAAAGTGATCAAAATAACGCGTCCGTGACAGATCTTTTAACTGTTCTCGGTCTTTCTGAAACGTCAAATCAACGCTTAGAGTGCGTCGATATTTCCCATCTTGGAGGAAGCCAAACGGTAGGGAGTTTAGTCGTTTTTAACGGTGGTCGACCGGACAAAACTCAGTATCGACGCTTTCGAATCAAGTCTGTTCGCGGCATTTCCGATGTTGATTCTATATCAGAAGTTTTGACGAGACGTTTTAAGCATGAAGAATGGCCTCTCCCGAGAGTTTTGATCATCGACGGCGGGAAGCCGCAAGTGGCGGCCGCAAAAAAAGTCCTTAAAGATTTAAACTTGACTTCAAAACTAGAACTAATAGGGCTTGCCAAGCAATTTGAGACTATCGTACGCTCAGACGGAACGTCCCTTCGAATTCCAAGAAACCGACCGGCCATTCGACTGCTGCAAAGCTTACGTGACGAAGCCCACCGATTTGCCAATTCTTACCGTAAAAAGATAACTAATCTATAATATAGATCGCTATCTATACTACAGGTTTGTTGGCGAGTCGATAAAGTGCTAATATATCGTTAATAATCGGTTAATTCAAGTAAGGAGGAAGAAATGTTCCAGCAATTGGATGCAACCGCACAGGTCTTGTTTGAAGTTGTCGTTAGCGTCGTTCGCGTTTTTGTCATTGGCGGCTTTGTGCTTGTCTTCGCGTTGATCAGCGGTCTAATTGTGACCGAATTAATCAATCCGCAGACATTCTCCGATTATCGCCATTGATGACAACCTTTTTATAAATCCCGTCAGCGAAGGCATAATTTAAATGCTTTGCACTGGCGGGACTTTTTGCGTTATAATAGAGCAGTGAAATCGATATTGCGTCACATCTTTATTAATTTAGTGGCTATTTACGTAGTGGGCTTTGTGGTCACCGGTATTGATTGGCGAGGCGATCTAAAAGTGCTGCTACTGGCGGCTTTAGCTTTGGGGATTATTAACGTAACGGTTCGGCCGATTGTTAAAATCATCACTTTACCAATTAACGCAATTACCCTTGGCTTGTTCTCGATTGTCGTTAACGCTTTAATGCTTTACGCGGTCACCCTGATCATTCCGGGATTTTTTATTAACGCCTTTAATTTTTCCGGCTTAAATTTGTTGGGAGTTATAATTCCAGCGGCCCATTTAAGTAAAATTACGGCAACTGTGGCGGCGGCGGTTGGTATTAGCGTAATAACCGGTATATTTAATTGGTTTGTGGAGTAGCATGAATTTAAATTTAGCCTTTAGCATCACCGAAATCGTTTTATCCGTAATTATAACCGGCTTGATTCTAATTCAAGCCAAAGGGACGGGCTTAGCTCGGTCTTTTAGCGGGGTCGGTGGTTTTTACAGTAGTAAGCGGGGGCTGGAAAAGATAGTTTTTGTTGCCACTATAGTGTTCTCGGTCGTTTTTGTAATAGTTATAATTGCACATCTGCGTTTTAAGTAATATTTCGGTACGCCCATGATCCTGCAAATCCTAAGTCTAATTCGTTCTTTACTTTTTTTCGCGGCTTTTTTCGCGGCTTCAATTCTACCTCAACCAACTTACGTTGAGGGCGTTACGGAGCAGCCAACCGGTTTTGTTCCCGTGGCCACGTCAAATGATATTGATCGCACCGTTCAAAAAATAATTTATCGCAGTTTATTTAAATACGATGTAACCGGAACTATTATTCCCGATTTGGCTGACTACTGGGAGGTTTCCGCTGATGGCCTTACTTATACCGTGAGAATTAAGGCGAGTCAGCGTTGGCAAGATGGGAAATCGCTTTCGGCTAATGATATTATTTATACCGCCAGTAATTCTCGTGAACTAACCGGGGTGGCTACCGACAGGCTTGATTCTCGAACCGTTCGTTTTACTTTACCCAATAAATTTTCGCCTTTTTATGATCTTTTGACTATTCCGGTTTTACCGGCTCATTTGGAAGGCCATAATGATAAATGGTTACCGGTTGGTAGTAGTAATTATCGGGTTATTCGGGTTGACCGCGATCGTGGGCTTATTAAAGACGTTATTTTACAAGGAAATTCTCCCAGTTTGGCAATTACGAGAGTGGAGTTTAAGTTTTACGATTCCGAAAAAGATTTGGAAACCGCGGCTAAACTGGGAGAGGTTAACGCTTTTTCCGAAAAGGAGGATCAATTTTCTTATAACAACTATACTAAGATTTCAATTCCGGAAAAGAATCGTTATTACGCCCTGTTTTTTAATACCCGTGATAAAAAATTAGCAGACGTTTCTGTTCGCGCCAAATTAGCTTCCGGTCTTTCGGTATCGGGTATTTTAAAAAACGTTTTCGGCGATAATTTTGTAGCCACTACCGGTCCGCTAAGTTTAAACAAATTTGCCCGCGGTGATTTGGATTACGCTGCTCCCGATTCTAAAAAATTGGAATTACCAAAAGAACTGCGTTTAGCAATTGTTGGTAATTCGGTCAATATAAAAATTGCTAATGAAGTTAGCGCTGCTTGGAAACTATTGTCTGTAAAAGTAAAAATTAATGTTTACACGATTGAACAATTTAATAGCGAGGTTATTGGTAAACGTGATTTTGATGTTTTATTATTCGGTCAGGAGGTAAGTAGCGATCCCGATCGTTACGTTTTATGGCATTCCAGCCAGGCGAATTTTCCGGGCCTTAATTTAAGCGGGATCGCCAACTCCCGAATTGATAAAGCGCTTGAGGAAGGTCGAAAAGAAAAAGCTGCCGATATTCGTCAAAAACATTACAGTATTTTTCAAAAGGCTGTTATGGATGAAGTTCCGGCGATATTTTTATATCATCCGATTTTTAACTATTATGTACGGGATAATTTAAATGGTTTAGATTTAAAAAACTTTTCTCTGCCGTCTGATCGATTTTTATCTCTTTCAAATTGGGGCTTTAAATAGTCTTAACTAATTTAATAAAAATACTGGGGCCGAAATATAATTTTCCTAAAGGTTTGTGAACAAGATTATCAAGAGAACTTAAAACCCTACCGGGAATAATCTTTTTAATAACCGGGCTTCTAAAATTAGAAACGCTTAAAGTTGCCACCACCTTCCAATTTAGATCATTTAGAATTTTTAAAATATGCTCAGGGTGAAAGTTTAGAAATACGCCGGAATCAGCAGTCAATTGATTATAAGGGGTTTTATCGGCGGCGAAGTGTCGACCGTGTTTTAGCAGCGCTTTAAAATGATTTTTATTGGCAAACTCTAGAATAAAAGTGCTGCCGGGGGCCATTACGCGGTATATTTCTTTTAAAGCCAGTTCCGGTTCTTCCAAATGGTGCATCACTCGAATCATCATACCGCTATCAAAACTATTATCCGGGAACGGTAATTTATAAACGTCACCGCGGACGTAAGTAACCTGGTCATCTTTTAGAAATTCGCGAGCTTTGGTTAAATTTTCGGTTGAGTAATCAAGTAACACAGCGCTTTGACAGCGATTAAGCAGGTCTTTAAGATTACGGCCAAAGCCACCGCCAACATCAATAAATTTTTGGCACTTTTTAGGCACTAATTTTTTAATAGCCTGCTGCTCGGCTAAATTTTCGTAATCACGGCCCGTCCAGTATTTTTGATAATTAAAGTGGGTAGAATCGTAATCAGCCAAGTCCATGTTAGAGTTTAGTAACACCGGTAACCGCGGTCATTGTTTTATTTCTTTCATCATATAATCCTTGTAAACGCACTTTATCATTTACCTTCAGGTTCTGGATTAAGGTGCTACTGGTTGTATCCACAATGATGGTAAGGTTATTTATCAACGTGAAACTGAGTGCCTTGCCGGTAATAGCCGAAACACTGCCGGAAAGATAGGTGTTACGAGTGGTATTGGTCAAATCGCGGATGGCATAGGCGTCACCACCAATGGCGGCCACCTCGACTTCGTGTCCGGTGGTGAGGTCAACAATATTAATATCAGACCCATACTTTCTAATTAACTTGGTGAAGGTGTTAATGTTGAAGACTTTTGACTCACCTTTAGTTGTTGTCACAGTAATAGTTTTGGCTTGAATTTCTGAAACAATGCCTTGAAAAGTGTCAATGGTAATATTTCCCAGATCTGCAGGGGCGGCCAGCACATATGCCGATTCGATTTTTTCATTGTTGCTATTATCTAGAGCCGTCACTACTAATTCATTGGGACCTATTTTAAGTGGTGCGATCATATTAAAAGACCCATCGTCAGCAATCGTTACTTCCTTTTCATTAAGGAGGACTTTGGCGCCGCTCGTTGTCTGACCGCGCAGTGGTTCCTGCATATTGGTAGTAATCAATTTATCGGTCGGATTAATTAAAACTAAAAATAACGGTTGGGCCGAGGTGGTAGCTTCCGGGGTTTGCCAAGGTTGATCCGCTTTTGTTGCGGCGGGCCCTGAAGCCTGTTTGGCCTGCGGTAAATTTAAACTTTTAGATTGAATATTTATTTTAATCGGATTAAGAGTATTAATAACGAATAGCGACAACGCAATAGCAGCAACAATTGCTAAAATAGTGGCTATTATCATGGCGTGTTTAGACATCATATCCGTCTTCATGATACCAGATTTTGACTCTTGCGGGAGCCATAATTTTTTGCGATCATACAACTGTGCCAGAAAACGCCGAAATAACCGCCATGATAAACAAGGCCTTTGAGCTGATTGAGAAGTCCAAAGAGGATATAAAAGTGATAAAGAATCAATTAGATGAAGTTTTAGCTTCGGATCCGGTCTACACGGACGCTCAAAAAGAAGTGGAAGTGGCTCGTGAAGCTAAAGCGATGGCTTCTCAAAAGGCGGAAGCCAACACCACCGTTACCGGCTTAATGAACGCCTTAAAAGAGCGAAAAATAGAATTACGTGATTACAAAGATTCCTTGTCAGCTTCGTTGGTCGAATACTACAAAGCTACCGGGTCCACCGAAATTACTACTAGTGACGGTAAAACCTACACTTTCTCTTTCTCGGCTCGCCTTTCCTAAGTCGTCTGGTTGCTGTTAAAATGGCCTCATGAGTTCAGTTTGGGGGTTGGTTTTTTCGACTTTACTTGGTCTGTTTGGGGGCCATAATCAGGTTCTAAGTGCTTCGGTTGGTTCTTGGGCACTTCCAAACAATAAGTTCGGTTTATATATCTACTCAGTCAACGATTATGCTTCGGCAGCGGCCACACTCGTTAATAGTAACGGAGGAGACTGGGGGTACGTCCTCGTCCCTTACGCGGTTTACGATACGGACATAGAAAAGTGGCGCGGCTTCTTTTTAGAACTTCACAAAGACAATTTAATTCCCATAATTCAACTGTGGGATCTTCGGAACTCTGAGGATACGCAGCACGCGGCCGAGTTTTTGGATTCACTACCTTGGCCGACGACTATCCACTATGTTAGCGTTTACAATGAGCCCAACGACAGTCGTTTCTGGTACAACAAAGTCGATCCTGCGGGCTACGCTGCGGTTCTAGATCAAACAATTACCACTTTTAAAAAACAAAATTCAGCTTTCTTTATGTTAAACGGGGCCTTTAATGCTTCGGCCAGAAACGGCAATGGTTACATGGACGAAGTTGATTACGTCACAGCGATGAATAAAGCAGTTCCTGGAATTTTTAAGCGGCTTGATGGTTGGGCGTCGCATCCTTATCCACAGCCAAACTTTTCGGGATCGCTGGCAGACACTGGTCGCGACAGTATTAAAGCTTACGATTGGGAATTGTCACTTTTGAAAGATAAGTTCGGGGTCAATAATTTACCGGTCTTCATTACCGAAACCGGTTGGGCCCACCAAGAAGGCGTCACTCCGGACTATTCATTTTACACCGCTGACCAAACGGCCGCTTTAATCAAAGAAGCTTACGAACAGGTTTGGTTGCCGGACCCTCGCATTATTGCCGTCACTCCGTTTACTATTAAATACAGTCATCCCGAAGATCACTTTAATTGGCTGGACCCTGAAAATAAGCCATATCCACAATTTTACGCTATTCAACAAATGCCGAAAGTTGCCGGGAAGCCTACGGAGTCGCCCTGGTATCTTTTTTATCCTGATATTCGGCAGATAATAATTGATTTATTTGACAGAGCTACTCTTAGGGTCAATACTAATATGTAGATGCGTAAACTTCTGCCTGTTGTTATTTTATTTGCTATCGTTTCCTTGGGATTGGTCGTCAAAGCCCAAGCTTCCGTTCTGACTCTAACCGACATTGGTACTGTTTCCACCGCTGGTCATATTTATAATCACTGGTGGTATACGGTCGCTAACCCGACGCTTAAGGGAATGGCCGATCCTTCAGCCTCAGTATCCGTCACTATCGACAGTGTTGCTAATACCGCGACCGCAGATGCTTCAGGGTTGTGGACACTCTCGACGTCAACTTTGACGATAGGTGATCATGCTGTTGTGATTAGTTCCGGTACATCGACAGCACTTAGCTTCACTTTAACCATTGGTAGTAGTAGTCCTTCAGGAAATGGCGCGACTCCTTCCGGTACTCCTAACACCGCTAGTCCTTTATATACCGCTGGAGTTGTTTTGGCTTCCGGTTTAGCCTTATTGATTGGATTTAAAACGCTCAAAAGCTCTAAGGTAATTTAATTTACCAACTCCCACCACCGCCGCCTCCGCCTCCGCCTCCACCACTAAAACCACCACCGCCAGAGAATCCGCCGCCTCCGAAACCACTGCTAAAGCCGGAACTGCTGCGAGTGCTGGTGTAAGGGGCGGCTGAAAATCCGGTCGTGGCCCTATCAAACGAATTTAAAGTATTCGCAAGTATTAGTGCATTGAACAATTGACCACTGCTGTCGCCGTACCAAGTCACGTCAGTTGGAATTGACAGGTCTTTAAAGCGACTGGCCCACTCGCGGGTCACACCAAAAGCCACAGCGTAAGGTAGTAGTTTTTCAAAAAAGTACCAATTCTTCTCTTGAAAATTGAGCTCTTTTTCTTGAGAAACTAGAAATCTCTTTAAAGCTTCGGCCTCCTCTTTCTTCTGGGCTCCCAGAGCCGTCTTTTTTGGCATTACTCTCGAGAAAATTAGAAGCACAATTCCCAGCGGAATGTTTATACCGGTAAATAAAATTGCACTTCCAAAACCGGCGTAAAGTTTACGTACAGTGTCGGGGTTACCAGCGAATAGGCCTTCCGCAGTTAAGTCGCTGTATAGGCTTTTCTTGGCTTGATTAACAGTTGTGTAGAAACTGCTTTTTAAATCACTAGTTGAGACTTCCGTGTCTGTGGCAAATATTCCGTCATAGATTATAGTTTCATACGGCCGAAAAGATCCAAACCCGTTTTTAGGCTCAGTTTTTGTAAATGTAAAATCACTACCATCTTTTTTAATCGTTAAAAAACCACGAATGGCCAGCGACACTATGGTGGCCGAAATATCACGGCTATCGACTTGCTCCGAAGTTAGTAGTCCCGTTTCCGCCGGCCTCAAAGGCTCACCGTCAATATGCTTTGGAGGATCGAACAGGACCCGAGGAGCGCCAAGAACTTTAGGATCCCTTCCAAATAAAAACCAGGCGATGCCGACCAGAATCGGCACTAAAATGTACCAGAGGGCAAAGAGAATTGGTAGTATTGGTGACGATGTGACATTGTTATTGTTTGTTTGACTGGTGGTTCCGAGTGGCGTTGGGGCGAGCGGTGTCACTAAACCAGTTGGAAAGCCGAAAACAACAGTTAAACCTTCATAAGTGTTAAGCGATTGGGTTGTTGTAAAATTGGCGCCGTCAGAGGTAGTTAAAGTCGTGCAGTTTTTAGCGGTTGACTTAGTGGTTCCGGTATAACATGTGGCATTAAGATTACTGGAAGTGGTGGGCAGTGTCACCGTGACTGAAGCGTTTTGGATTGGGACTTGCCAGGCGTTACCAACGGGACTCCAGTAAAGCTCGTCGTGGTCACTAAAGTTTTGAATAGCTCCCGATAAAGTGTAATTAATTTGATATTGCTGGATTCCAGTCAGCGTTATATTGGGGTCGCCGATCTTCAAGTAAATCTGATCACTGCTGCTTTGATCGCTGTACGACGCTCCCGAAACTGAAATGTTTGACGCTGTCACTAAGTAATTACTTCCATCTTGATTAGTGATTTTTAACGGGATATTCCTAAAAATACCATGCTTGGGAGTTGTACCTAGGTCATAAATGATATCTTCGGTTACATTAATTGTCCCGTTACTTTGAATGGCCCAGTCAGCATGGAATGAATTAATGTTTTCAGCGGCCCTGGCTTTAGTGACTACTAAGATTGGAAGAATAAGACTTGCGACGATGATTGAAAGTATTAGACGTTTCATCCTTTAATTTTATGCTTTGTGAGAGCATCTGTCACGGCGGATATCTTTGGGACTATAAAGTCAACGAGACGACGAAAGAGACTACTGACTCCCAGTAGAAATGGAATGTAGATAAAAGTGGCTAGGCCGGTGGGGAGAGTTTTATAAAGAAAATCAAAACGCAGCATGATTGGCCAGTGCAGCAAAAATGTTTCGTAAGAATATTCGCCAAAGATTTTTAAGAATCGACTTTCAAAATTAATTACAAAAAATAATCCCAAAATACCAATGACTGTTCCCAAACTGCTAAATTGTTCAAGATAAGTAGCGGGGTTTCCGACGTTTGAATGCACCGCAAAATAGACAAATATACTTGCGGAAGCTATAGCCAGTAGGACCTTTAAATAGATACTGCTAAATATTTTAGCTGTCCAGTTTTTAAGGGATGTTTGGGCAAGAGTTGCCAGCAGCATGCCAAGAGGAAAAGCGATAAAATGAATTTTATAAAGTCCCAGAACTTCAAAAGAACTAGGCCAATTAATTATAAGTAGTAGGAAAATAATCAATAAAGTTATAAATGGGGCCAAAACCTTAACTTTAATTTTCATTACCCATGGGAAAATTAAATAAAAAATTAACAGAAAAGTGAAGTACCAAAAGGGCGAATCTAGATTAGCGTATAAATTGGCTTTGGGAAAAAATCCAGAGAAACTACTCACAATTTCATTAGTACTGTAACTTAAATTCAAGAAAAGCCGTTCCGCAATTATAATAATACCAAGGGCAAACCAGGCCGGAATATATATTTTTAATAGACGCTTTTTATAAAACTCGATTGGCGATAATGGATTTTTAAGTTGAGAAATTGTGAGGCCGAGTCCCGACAAAACTAAAAATAAATTAACGGCGACACCACCAAAGCCAGAGAGGGGTACTAAAAATCGGTTGTCTGGTACCAAAAAATAACCAACGTGGGAAAAAATAACCATTAGAATAGCGAGCCCTTTTAACTCTGACACTTTGTTTAAAGAGAGATTTAAGGAGTCAGCTGATTTTTTGAATCCCAAGGCCAGGATTAACAAAATGAACAAGCCGCCAAAAATTATCGTCTGGGTTTCGGGGTTACTTGATGTTAAAAAAGGCACGTGACTATTTTAACATCAGATAGGCCTAAAAAAGCAATACCGAAGATTTGACGAAATAGTAAAGAGCGATCATAATAATAGTATCTAGTCTTTTACTGGATTCCGGGTCAAGCCCGGAATGACATACTTAAACATATGGAACCGCTGGCTTTTAAAATTCGTCCTAAAAATTTAAGTGAGTTTGTAGGTCAATCGCATCTGGTTGGCGAGGGCAAACCGTTACGCGTTGCCATCGCTAATAAACATTTATTTTCTTTTGTACTTTGGGGTCCTCCGGGGGTGGGGAAGACGACTCTGGCTAAGATTTACGCCGGAGAAATGGGGGCCAGTCTTTCGGAGTTGTCGGCCGTCTCGGCCGGTAAAGATGATATTCGTAAAATTATCAAAAGTGACGGTCAGAACAAGCCAAAAGTGCTTTTTTTGGATGAGATTCACCGTTTTAATAAAGCCCAACAGGACTTTCTGCTTCCCTATGTTGAAAGAGGTGAGTTAACACTCATTGGGGCGACTACGGAAAATCCCAGTTTTGAAATTATTCCGGCTTTGCTTTCTCGCTGTCGTGTCTTTGTTCTAAACGAACTTAGTAACGATGAAGTGTCACAGATCATTGATCGCACGGAGGTAAAACTTCCGACGGACGCCCGGGACTGGTTAATTGGAATGGCTAATGGTGACGCCAGACAGGCGATTACCATGATTGAAAATACTCTTAAACTTTACGGATCGATCACAGTCGACAACTTGAAGAACACGCTGCAGTCAAAGTTTTTGCGTTTCGATAAGCAAGGCGAAGAACATTACAACACAATCAGCTCATATATTAAGAGTATGAGAGCCTCTAATGTTGATGCAGCCTTATACTACCTGGCTAGAATGGTAGATGCAGGGGAAGATCCTTTGTTTATTGCCAGACGAATGGTGGTGTTTGCTTCGGAAGACATTGGAATGGCCAATGCCTCTGCACTAGGAGTGGCTAATGCAGTCTTTAGAGCTTGTGAGACCATTGGCTACCCTGAATGCCAAGAAAACCTCGCCCACGGAACTGTGTATCTAGCCAGGGCTCCCAAGGACAGGTCAGCCTACGAAGCCTATATGAAGGCTCTAGGCGATGTTAAGCAGTATGGAAATTTGCCAATACCCCTTAATCTAAGGAATGCACCCACAAAGCTTATGAAAGAGATAGGTTATGGGCAAGGTTATAAACCATACACAGATGAAAGTTTGTTGCCTGACACATTAAAGGGCAGAAAGTATTATGAAGATATTAAACCAAGAGATAAATAGCATTAGTTTTGATGATGTAGTAGCCAGTTGTCAGGAAAAACAGCCTGAGGGGATAGAACTGGACTACAAGAAAGATTTTCCAGATAAAGACTTATCAAGGCTTATTGCAGCCTTTTCTAACACCCGTGGTGGTTTAATTATCATTGGTGTTACTGAAGATAAGCAAACTGGTTTTCCATCATCTTGGGATGGTATATCCGATGACGCTGGGCTTATTGAGAAAACTAACCAACTTGCCTTAGCTGTATCACCACTTCCAGATTTTAAGGTTAGGAAAACAGACGAAAAGAATGGTAAAGTTTTCATCCTTATTAAGGTTTACGAGGGGGATGCCACGCCGTACTTTGTTAAGAATGACTCGAATGTGTGGACGAGAACAGGAAATATCAGAAATCTTGTGGATATAGCGTCTCCTGAATGGCTTGATTTGCTTTATAGAAAGAGAGATAGGTCTGAGAAAGCCAGAAGGAATTACATTACTATTGCAGATGAGGTTTTTAAGCACGGACTAGCACTAGAGGAAAAGCTAAGAATTCGCCTGGTCGAAGAGGCTAAACTAAAAGGCGATGGTAGCGAAAATAACTATTATCTGAAGAAGCTAGGCACAGATACGGAGATTTTTACAATTACAATACTTCCTAATTATCCTAGAAGTGCCAAAGTGACACCCAGGGACATATTAGAGAATGCAAACATATTTCGTTGTACTACTGATTTCACTGAGTTTCCTAAACAAAACCTAAGACCAATCCCTGATGGTGTTATGGCAACCAGCCACTCATTTCGTGGAGATATCGGATGTAATCAGATATATGCCACCGGACTTTTGTACAACTGCTTTGATGTGTTGGCACAAAATAGAGAAACAGGAAAGTCAGTGATTTATATTTCGCACATTATTGGAGGGTTATTTACTACTCTAAAATCTGCCAAGCTTTTTTACAACTACATTGGGTACCAAGGCGTATTAAAGATAAATTTAACTCTTAATCTAAATTCGAAGGACGTCAATTTCTATCGTCTTACAGGGAACGATCCATTCCATTGGAATGCGGAGGAGCAAGCTTTGCTACCAAACTATACTTGGGAATTTACCTTAAATACAGCTGAATTAAATGATATTAACGAGGCTTTTGGTAAGTTTTTCGAGATGGTGGATGAAATTCACTGGAACCTAGGATTTAAGACTGTTTCTGTTGAATTAGTTAAAGACTTTATGAAGAAAAATAGGTTAGTATTTTAATCTTCCTTGCATAAATCCCTAGCCTTTAGGTTATAAATAAAACGACAAGGAGAAGCTACAAGCTTTTTATCTGTTAGTAGGACTTAGGTCTTAGGAGAGTTTCGCCAATCAGCGATTAATTTCAACAGGAAGTTGCCTATTATAGGTGCTAATTCTTTTGTCTCGTCATAAGTTGGCTCTTCTTGCTTTAGGTTCCAAAGTACCCATAAACCTATTGTAGTGGCTACCATTTCCTCTTTCCCTTTATTCTTGTTCGTAAAAGAAATGAAGTCGTCAATTGCTCTAGGAATGTCTTTGTTAATTTCTGATGCTCTGCCTAGTACTTTTTCGTGCTCTCCTTTGTAGGTTTCGTCAGAAGTTAAAACAAGTCCTGAACCAGCTGCTGTCATAAAGAAATCCCAGTCATCAGCAGGACGTTTGCTTTTACTTTTATTTAGAATGTCCTTCAATATTGGGTATTTATCTATTAAAGGAACCAACAACGTAATTGAGGAGACATGGATTGCGTCAACAATAGATACTATTTCTTCACCTGACATACTAAAATGATACTTTTCTTAGTTAAACTTGTAAACCCTTAACTTTAGAAGGTTATCAGTTGGGGGGGAGCTTTACTGTTATGTTTGGGACCCGAGTCCCAAACTTACCACCTGCTAGTGTTAAATCTGGCAAATAGACATGCTGGTTTACCCTTTACAGGGTGGAGAAGAACTCAGATAAAGTCACACCCAAACCTTTGGACACTTTTTCTATATTTTTCAAGGAAATGTTTTTCTCACCACGTTCTACTGCTCCTATGTAGGTGTAGTGCAAGTGTGATCTATCCGCTAAACCCTCTTGTGTTAAGCCTTTTAGCTTCCTAAGTTGCTTAATTCTATTTCCAAATCTGTCTAGTATTTTACTTACAGGCATATAAAAATGATTGCTATTACAATTAAAGGTTATTTGGATAATGCCAATGTATCCAGAGTCGAAGAATAGTAATTATGTTATAATGTGGTTATAGGTAAGCATTTCGTAGTTTAGATACATATGAAACTTGTTGAGAGGTTAAAAACTGATAGAAAGTTTTTACTGGCTGTTATCTGTGTCTTTTTAGCAATCTTACTTATCCCCTATTTAACGCTACCCTGTTTAGTTATCTGGTGGTTTTATAAGAAATCAAAAATATCAAAAAGAACAAAGATCATTACTACAGCTGGTTTTGGCTGTATTTTCGCACTACTGGGGGCCTGGATGTCTATATCCTACTCAAAGGATGCAGAACCTCACCTACAATTATTAAGCCCTGCCTTAATTTCTACTGTTCAAGCAGACAAAGTTGTTATTAAGGGTACTTACGAGCCAGCTGATAGGAAGATTTGGATAAACGACACTGAAGTAACAGCATCTAATGGGAGCTTTGAATATACCTATCCCCTAAAAATGGGAGAAAACAAGGTTGAAGTTAAAGCTGGTGATTGGAAAAGAGCCTCAGTTAGTCTAGTAATTACCAGAGAGATTTCAGCCGAGGAAAAAACACGACAGGAGGCAACTAATAGAAAAGTGACAGAAGAAGCTACAAAGTCCACTGTTGCACCAACACCAAAACCTACGCCATCAGCGAGTCCCACTGTTGCCACACCCAAAGCAAGTCCAGAGCCTACAAAAACACTCACCCCAGTAGTAACTCATTCTTCCATTATGGATCAGCTTTGGACTGCACTTGATGATTCTATTAAAACCAGAAAAGGCTACGATATTCAGTATGAAGATATAGATAAAAGGGTCACAGTTACTCAAACAGGCAGTACTTTTTGGGATGAAACAGGTACTGTGCGGGGTGGTTACTCAACCTTAGTTGCATATGGATCTAAAGCCTTCAAAATATCTGGGGTTGATGTCGTAAAGGTAGTTATTAGGGGTGAATTCACTGATACTTATGGGAAAGATAGTACAGAGGATGCTATGCGTATATCTATGGCAAAAACAGAGTTTGATAAATATGATTGGGGCAATCTAATATACCAGCCTATTTATACGCAAATGGAGAACTCCACAATTGAGTATTACATTCATCCTGCAATTTTGAAAAATGTTAAGTTAAAAGACCTTTATCTTTCGCCTTTAGTCTCCTAAACAGCACTTTTCGTGGGAAGCATTAGCATTAGCCTAGAGGTAATAGGCCCATTGTTGGGAACAAAGAGTTAAGAAAGCACAACGTAGAAATAAAAACTTTAAATGATGAAATAACAAAGAAAAAAAAGAGGTGATAATTAAATGAAAAAATTACTAAAATGGGGTGTAATTGCAATAGGGGGATTTTTTGTACTGTGCTTAATTGTTGGTTTAACTACAGGAGACAAGAAGGGTGCCAGTACTAATAACGCCCTTCAAAAGGGAATGGAACAAGCCAAACAAACCCTTGAGAGCAGTGAAACTCCAGTGCAAGAAACTAGTCAAGCAAAGCAAGTCGCTAATACTAGTGGTACTGTGGCACAACAAATAGAAGCAAAAGTGCGAGCATCCATATCAGGTAGTAATAAATTCAAGGACGTTCAAGTAACAGATTTCACTAAACTTGGTGAGGGTTACAACGTGTTTGTAACAATCAACGTTGACGATAACTTAACAACTGGCTTCATTTCCAAAGGGATTTGGCAAGATATGTCTAATATTTATACAGCTTTGTATAAAGTGCCAATGAACATAGATACAGTCATAATTTTTGCTGATATGAACACTGTTGATAAATATGGGAAAACGAATAACGAAACTGTGATGAAAACTAGATTGACTAAAGCTGAGGCGCAAAAAGTGAATTGGAATTATGCTCCCAAATCAACACTTGATTTGCAAATATTACCCAATGTTTGGGAAACTGTTCTTGACATGTTTAAGTAAGCTAATCCACTAACAAAAGCCTCCTGAATAAGGGGGCTTTTCTGTTGTCTAAGTAGTTCAGTAGGCGCTGGTTAGGTATAAGAAACTGTAGTTAGTTATAAATTCATCACTTAATAACAAAAACGAATCTCTACGAGTGCTACAGAGGCTTCTAGGCATAGTCTAGTAGTTCAAATTTCTAAAAATAGCAGGGGTATATCGCCTAGAGGATCCTTAGGGCAAAGTGTAGAGAAATGCTGTAACGACAACTAATTGTGTACATAGGGAATGATACAAATTATAATCAAATAATTATAAATATTGTAAATTAGTATGAATTCGATAAGCACGATAGGACACTCTAACTATAGTCTTACGTTTTTCGTTGAAGCGCTTGTAAAATACGATATTGAGGTGCTTATAGACGTACGTTCTATTCCTTACTCCAAAAGAAACCCTCAGTTTAATCGAGAGAGTTTGGCTGCAGTGCTTCCCAATCATAAAATTACATATCTCTTTAGAGGCCACAATTTAGGTGGACTATATGAGAACGTTAATTTTATTGAAACAATTGATGAATTGCTTAAACTTTCCGAAGACAGAAAGGTTGTTCTGATGTGCAGTGAAGGCGACTACCACAAGTGCCACAGGTACCTGATTTTAACTCCAGCACTAGAAGCCAAAGGAGTAAAAGTCAAACACATTACACCGTAAGAATAAGTAAGTATAATTAAGACATTAAAAATGCATTATGAAAAAGATAATTCCAGTTCTTGAGGATTCGAAGCCAAAGAGTTTTGGCAATAACAATGACCCTTACACTTTCTTGGCAGAGTTTTGCGAATTAAATACAGAAAGTTGGCAGAAGATTGAGAATTTCTCAAAAAGATGGGATGTTTATATTGACGTAGTTGCTAAATATACCCCAAAACAACGTGATATTAAAGAAAGATTCTCACAGGCTAAGGAAAAATATGAGTCGTTAATCAATAAGGTTAGAGGTTTAGACTATACGTATGCCAACTATTCAGAGTTGGAAGAACTAAATAAAGATTTATCAGAAATTAAAGTTGCTGTTATATCAGAAAATCCTGGATTTGGTAAATTGTTTAACTACCTGCCAGTCTTTTGTAACTCGGACACTCTCGAAACCCGTTTTACCAGTATAGAAATTCTAGGACACCCTGAAATATCTCCTAAGGCTGCCAAAATAAAAATTCTAATTGAACCTACAAATCAAAGGAATTGGGTGCCCATACGAAAAAAACTAGACAGCAAACTCGTTAAGGATATATTGACACAAATAAATTATCCACTAGACGAAAAGTTTTTGCATCAGTGGGTAGTTGCGTCTACGAAATTGATTGGCCCTCGCATTCGCTACGAAGCTACTCTTAAACTAGGAGAGCCGAGTGAACTTCTTGTATACGCACCAAATACTCTTAGAGGAATGCATACATCAGGATGTGGCATCGAAAGTATAGTTGCTCAAAATATATGGCGTGTTTTATTTGGTAAAAACGACAAAATAAGATTATGCCGAGTTTGTGGTAGACCTGCGTCCCGACCTAACAGTAAAACCTGCAAACAAGCTATCTGTAGGAATAGGTTCAGGAGTTTAAGAAATAGGAAAATTTACGTGTAGGGTTTCGTGACAGATTTTCGTATTCAAAAATTGATTTCGTAAGATGTTTGCATAATGAAAGATGCAAACAGATTTACAACAAAAGACCTCCATCTCTCCGCATTTTTAGTCGTATCCTTTTTAAAAGTTATAGAGATTGTCCCCGATAATTTATCGGGTGAGTCTTGGTTTATATTTGAAGATTGCGATAAATGCAACGCTTTGGAGAAGAACTACTGGAGTCAGATAGCACAAGTTGAGCCAATCGCATACATAAATGCAATTAAGACATTAAAGCAACGGATACTGCGTTACAACGCTAGTCCGAGCATTCGGGGGGGTCTGAGGAAACGAACGACGACGGGGCAACGGCGAAGCAAACTGGGAATTAATTTATAACAAAAATAAGTGGAACGAGGGGTGTAGGTTAAAAGCTCTTAACCCTCGAAACCCTGCGGAGGCTAAGGCATCCTCAGGAGAGATAGAGCGAAGGGTACGCAGAGGTAAAAACTGATAAACGTATCCACTGAAAATCCCTTGGGGGGTTTGGGGGGCCAATGAGAAAATACGATCGCCTCAGGAGGCTCAGCTCGCTCTGGGAATAAATATATGACTTCATTTAATAAATTTTTAACTATGGAGGTTACGAAAATATCAATTGGTAAAGATAAGCTTATTTATTTTACAGTTAAGCACCCCGTGTCAACAAACTGGCCAAGCTTTACTTTCAAATGGCAGGATATCGAGAAGAATGAGCAACTTAAAAACATTTTTGACTCACTAATAAAATATGAAATCTAAAATGAAAAAGAATATCAAAATTGTAGTTTCATCGAATCTAAACAATCTGACGCCAAGGCAGAAAAGTAATGCGCGTAAAGCAGTTGGTATTTTTATGTCAAAAGTGTTAAATAACGTTGCTGTGACAACATAAACCCTTGCATTAGGGGGTAAAAAAGTTAGAATAAAAGTATACAAAACAAAAACCAGAGACACCCTTGCGAGATGAAGCTCTGGTTTTGAACACGGTAAGTGTTATGAATTATTGTACTACACCAAACCCTATTTCTAAAGATTTTGTAGAAGTGATTTCGGAGTTAGAGTCTTCACGCTTAAATGACCCCCTATTTCTAGAAAGCCTTAGCCAACCCTACTCATTGAGAGTTGCTATTTACTTAAGGGTATCCACAAAAGACCAGGCTACAGAAGATAAAGTATCCCTAGATATTCAGGAGTCTGAATGTAATTCATATCTTAAACAATTTAGTAGTTACGTAATTGCGGGAACGTACTGCGATGGTGGAAAAAGTGGTGGGACTATGGTGGGCAGGGATGAGTTTAACAAAATGATAGCTGACGCTAAAGCGGGAAATATAGATGTTCTGCTCGCTTGGAGTACCGACAGGTTAGCAAGAAATGTAGATGAAATGACGCAACTTAGGGCAGAACTAAGAAAAATAAACGTTCAGGTTACGACTACCAAAGAGCCTGCCGAAATTATTGACCCCCGCAAACTTACGTTGGAAGGCAATGAAACAATGCAAAAAATACTAGCTTACGTTCAAGATTGGAGTGCTGAGTGTGATAAACGAAAAATATCGGAGAGGTTTAGGATTGGGAAAATCGGAAAGGCCGAAAAAGGATTGATACCAGTCAAAACACCTTACGGGTTTAGAAAGTCAGTCAAATACATAAATAACGACCCGAAGCAGAAAATTGAGGAAGATGTAACGGTACCAGATGAGATTTGTGTGGTGAAAGATATTTTTAACTATTACGACACCAACTCGTGGGGAATACGAAAAATTGTTGATGAACTTAATCTTAAAGGCATTAAATCACCAAAAGGAGGAATCTGGTGTTATTCTAGCGTTAAATACACTCTGCAAAATCCTACTTACTGTGGGTTGGTTAGGTACGGCTGGCGACTAAGTAAGAGCAAAATTAGTAGAGCAAGGTTACAACAGGGCCATAAAGGAATTATTGTTAAAGGAAAGCACCAAGCTGTCATTAACCCCGAGCAGTTTAAGCGAGTGCAAGATAAACTTAAACGCAGAGCAGAACTAGGAGGTAAAGCCGTACACTCCAAAGGTTTATTAACTGGGATCCTTAAATGTGGCAGGTGTGGTGGAAGTGCCTATTTATGCAGTTATCACCATTGGCTAGCGTACGAAAAAAATAAGAAGGACAGAACCAAGTACACGAAAGGTTCTGCCTATATGTGTGGCAATTATTCCCAGCACGGAAAGACAGTCTGCAGCCAAAGGTATATATTATCTCAAGGTAAAATTGAAGAAGCAGTAGTTAAGCAAATACGCGAGTTAGCCAACAGTAAGGAAACGCAAGAGGAGTTTATTAAGCAAATGAAGAAAAATAGGGTTAAAGATATTAAGCAGGAACTGGTAATGCTAAACAAAACGAAGGAGGATTTACTAATACGTAAGGATAGACTAAAGGCTGCGTATTTGGCTGGCACAATTCAACTAGAAGAGTACGAACAAGATAGGAGGAAGCTGGAAGAAAGAATTAAAAATCTGGAAAACAAGTGTGCAGAAACTCAGGAGGAGCTTTTAAGGGAGGCGGACGCCGAAAGACACTCTAGGGACGCCATTTTAGCTCTTGCCAATTTTGACGAGATCTGGGAAAAGTCCGAATTTATGCACAAAAAAGAGCTCCTGCAGACTCTCCTCGAAAAGGTAACTATCGTAGGTGGTGTGGTGAACATCAGTTTCAGAAATTGTTAAAAAATATAGCAGACTAGAGGCTTATTAATTTATCTTCTTAAATCCCAATATAAGCATATAAATAACCTTCAAACAGTAGTCAATTTAGCTAGTAGAAAGTCTAATATGAGCAGATACTCAACACCATTAGTGCTTTCATTAAAAGTATGCGGGCCAGTCAACCGGACGCGGCTCTTTACTATCTCGCTCGCATGATTGATGCCGGGGAGGACCCGCTCTTCATTGCGCGGCGCATGGTCGTTTTTGCTTCGGAAGATATCGGAATGGCTAATTCGGCCGCTTTAAGTGTCGCCAACGCTGTCTTTAGGGCTTGCGAAGTTATTGGCTACCCGGAATGTCGCGAAAATCTAGCGCACGGTGTGGTTTATTTGTCATGCGCCACTAAAGATCGAGGTGCCTATGATGCTTATATGAAAGCTCTTGTGGACGTTAAAGAATTTGGTAATTTGCCAATTCCGCTGTCCGTTCGCAACGCCCCCACGCAGCTAATGAAAGATCTGGATTACGGCAAAGGCTACCAAGCTTATACTAATAAGTCGTATTTGCCGGAAAAAATAAACGATCGTCACTACTACCAAAAACCTGTTTAAGCGCCACGAGTGAGGTAAATAATTCCAATTCCAAGTAGAAATAATAAAAATGAAGAGACAATATTAAGACGTGAATTATCGGTTCTAACTTCCGGGATTAAGTCTGCCGCGGCAATGTAAATAAAACCACCGGCAGCAATTGGTAAAAGATACGCAATGATTAATGGTGACGACTGACCTAAAAAGTAGCCGCAAATTCCCCCTAAAATTGCGATCATAGAAATCCCAAAATTAGCAAGAACGGCTTTTTTACGGCCGAAGCCGGCGTGTAAAAATACTCCCACATCACCAATTTCTTTGGGAATTTCGTGAAAAATGACGGCGGTACTAATAGTGACGCCAAGGGCCGGACTTGTTATAAAAGCGGCGGCCACAATTAAGCCATCTATAAAATTGTGAACCGCTTCGCCAATTAGATTTAGAGTGCCAAAATGCTTATGGGCATCTTCCGCTTCGTTGCAGTGATGCCAGTGCAGGACTTTCTCCAGGAGTAAAAAACAGACGAATGACGCTAGAGTAACTTCAAACAAGGTCGTCACGGGAAGTCTGGCCGCCCCCTCTGGTAGCAGATCCAAAAAAGCTCCACCCATTAAAGTTCCGGCGGCTAAAGAAACTAACGAGAGTAATATTTTTGAGAGGATTTTTTGATTTATAACTAGCGTCAGCGCTCCCAGTAAGGACCCAAAACCAACGATTGATAAAGCGATAATAATATAGAAGAGTGTCACGAGGCCATTTTACACTTTAAACGATGTTTCGACCATCGTATTCTTTAAACCAGCTATCAATTGGGTTTTGATCTTCAGGGAAACCGTTGTAGTTTACCAATATCTCTGATTCTTTTGCGATATCTGTAACCGCGACATAAACCAAAAGTTCGTTAGTGTAATCAAAAACATATTCTGCGTTAGGTTGATAGGAGTGGTTGTATAGCATGGCGTAACCAAGAGGCAGGCACCAGTTGTTATCGTCCCAATCGTAATAATAATTGTCGATGATGTTTCCAGACGGTCGAGATTCAAGCTTCTTTCTTTCATCTTCGTATTTAATAAGTATCAAAGGACATTTTTCTATAACTTCACCCTTTTTAATATCACTGGACGCAAACATTCCTCGGCACTTTAAAGTTTCCGACCAACCAACATAAACCGGCCATTTGGGGTAAATACTATTCATAAATCATGTGCTCAAACCACCGCTCTTGAAATTTCACCGCTTTTTCAATCTCCTCATTTTGCATTGTAGTTCCTTCTACAGTCTTCCCAAGAAATGTTTTTGCAAGCTTTAAGGATTCAGATTCATTCATATTAAAATAAAACTCCTCTTTCGTAATGTAAAAATTTACTAAACTAGTGGAATTATATAACAAATGATTGGTATTTAAAGGGTTTTATAACTATGTTTCAAACTAGCTTTCGAAAGTAATTTATCTGGCTGGGGAGCTTGGAGTCGAACCAAGAATACCCACCTCCAAAGGGTGGTGTCCTACCATTAGACGACTCCCCAAAACGTCGCCGCATGTGCATTATACCCATTTAAATCTAATTCCGCTTTGACATTCGTACTTTATTCGGTAATATTAAAACATGAATCAACGTCTTAGTTTACCGGTTTCGGTAATTTCTATTTTCGATCATAAGACGCGTTTAGTAAAGCCGTTGCGGGTTTTATTTGAGGGTAGGGCTTATGAAATCGTAAAAATTGGTTATCACCACACCTACCGAACAGGCCGCGTCCTTTACCATATCTTCTCTGTCGCCAGCGATAATTTATTCTTTAGATTAAATTTAGATACCGAAAGTCTTTTTTGGACTTTGGAGGAAGTGAGCGATGGAGAATCCAATTAATTTGCCTTTTAATCCAAATGATCCCACGATATTACATCTGGATTTAAATTCCTGTTTTGCTTCTATTGAGCAGCAGGCCAACCCTTTATTACGCGGTCGTCCGGTGGCTGTAGCCGCCTATGTGTCGCCGCGTGGCTGTATCCTCGCCGCTTCTTATGAAGCAAAAAAACTGGGGGTAAAAACCGGAATGCGCGTTCAGGACGGCAAAATGCTCTGCAAAGATTTAGTGGTACTGCCGCCGGACGCCAATAAATATCGGGCTGTCCATTTAAAGATGCGGCAGCTTTTAAACTCTTACACTAATTTAGTGACCCCAAAGTCAATCGATGAGTTTGTATTAGATTTGGCCGGATCACCATCTTTAAAGCTGGGAATGGCGGAGACGGCTTTGAATATTAAACGTCGTATTAAAGAGGAAGTAGGGGATTACTTGCGGGTTTCTGTTGGAATTGCTCCCAATCGGTATTTGGCTAAAGTGGCTTCTTCCTACCAAAAGCCCGACGGTTTAACGGTTATAAACAACTCTAACTATGCCGCCATTTACGATTCCCTTAAGCTTACTGATTTATGCGGTATTAAAGAGGCGAATGCGGCCAGACTTAACGAAGGTGGTGTGTATACCGTCACCCAAATGTATGCAGCTTCCGCGGCGACTCTAAAGTTAGCCTTTCATTCTGTTTGCGGCTACCAGTGGTATTTGCGTCTGCATGGCTACGAAATTGATGACGTTCTTTTTGCCCGTAGTAGTTACGGCAACTCTTATGCGCTTCCCGATAAGCGGGACTGTCGCGGGTGCTCCTCAAGTTAGTTGAAAAGACGGGCTCTCGGATGCGATCTGCCGGTTATAAAGCGCGAGGTGTTCACGTTGGTCTTTTATATAGAGATGGCAGTTATTGGCACCACGGTCAAGTAACGCACTCTTTGCTTTTTGATTCTCGCGATATTTACAAGGAAGCTCTTCATATTTTACGGCATTCGCCTTGCGTAAAAGCGGTCCATAATTTAGCGGTATCCTGTTTTAATCTAGAAAAAGAAACCAATCAGCAATTATCACTAGTTGAAAATTTGGATCGTAAAGAACGGCTGGTCTCAGCGATGGATGCGATTAATAAACGCTACGGTAGCTTTGTGATTACTCCGGCTTTGATGCTGGGAACCGAAAAAAACGTTCCCGACCGGGTGGCGTTTGGTGGGATCAAAGAGTTAGAGGAGGTATTAATTGATCGTTGAGGACGGGGCATGCCCCGTCCTCAACCGATATAATGTACAATACAACTTTAATGACTAATTTCTGGCAAAGACTTCCCAAACCTTTCACAGTTCTCGCCCCTATGGATGGGGTGACTGACGTGGCCTTTCGGGAAGTCTTATTCCGGGCAGCAAGGCCGGACGTTTTCTTTACTGAATTTACCAGCTCCGAAGGTCTGCTTTCTCGCGGTCGTGAGCGACTGCTGCGTAACTTCGTTTTTAACAAGGCGGAACATCCGATCGTGGCTCAGATCTGGGGCAGTACACCGGCCGCCTTTACTGAAGCCGCGCGAACGGTCAAAGATCTAGGCTTTGATGGGGTTGACATCAACATGGGATGTCCAGTGCGGGGCGTAATTGCGCATCATAGCTGTTCCTACCTCATCACTGACGAAAAATTAACAGCCGATATCGTTGCGGCGACCAAAGAAGGAGCTGGCGATATGCCAGTTAGCGTTAAAACTAGAATCGGTTTTAATAAAATTGACACTGAACGCTGGTTTAGCTTTCTGCTTGGTCAGAATTTAGCCGCTATTACGGTGCATGGCCGGGTCGCTTCGCAGCTTTCTAAATATCCGGCTAATTGGGAAGAAATAGGTAAAGTGGCTAAACTTCGTGACGAGTTAAGTCTCAGCACTATTATAGTGGGTAATGGTGACGTTAAAAGTTACGCTGATGTGGTCAAGCGGTCAGAAGAGACAGGGGTTGACGGCGTTATGATTGGTAGGGGAGTGTTTGAGAATTTGTGGTGTTTTGAGAAGCCTCTTGATTCGGTCGAACACACTGAAGGCGAGAAGATCGAAATGTTTAGATATCACATTGCAAATTATCAAGAATATTTTGGAGAGACCCGTGATTTTAATATGCTCAAGAAATTCACCAAAGTCTATATAAACGGCTTCCCGGGTGCTTCAGAATTAAGGCAAAAACTGATGGAAACTCAATCATTAGCAGAATTAACAGAGATTTTAAGGAAAGCTTAATCTTTTATATATACATGAATATAACGTGCGTTTAGTGGTAATGGTCCGTGGTTTGTACAATTTAACAATTTTTGCATAGTTTTAGCTGTTTATTGCGTAGATTTGGACAATATAGTATAAATATTAAAATATGAAGCTAGAACTTTGGAAATTTGGAAATAGTGCTTGATTTCCAGGGGGTAATAACTCTTACACCGTCATGGGCGGACGAGTTTTTGACTAAATTAGGAGAACGTTACGGAGACAGAGTCCATCTTATAAACACTAAGAATCCGTCTATTGAAGCGACTTTAAGCCTATTAAAAAGGCTGGGCTAGAATCTTGGTAGTGAGTAGTATATAATATAGACACATATGAATATAATTGAAGTAACTGATTTAGTTAAAACTTATAAAAAATCGACTACAAATGCCGTTGATCACATTTCTTTTAACGTCGCGGAAGGGGAGTTCTTTTCTTTTTTGGGCCCTAATGGCGCTGGTAAAACGACTACAATTTCCATTCTAACCACAATCTTGGCTATGACCTCAGGTTCCGTTAAAATATCCGGTCACGACATCGATAAAGACGCTTCGTTTGTACGGTCGCAAATCGGAGTGATCTTCCAAAAACCCAGTCTTGACTTGAATTTAACCGGTGAAGAAAACATTCGCTTTCATACGATTCTTTATAAAATGTACTCTTTTCGTCCTTCGTTTAAGCTAATGCCAAAAGAATATCAGGATAAAGTTTTAGAATTGTCGGAACTGATGGGCTTAAAATCGGAAATATTTAAACCGGTAAAAACCTTTTCTGGAGGCATGAAGCGAAAACTGGAAATTATGCGGACTTTGATGCATAAGCCAAAAGTATTATTTTTAGACGAGCCTACAAGCGGTCTTGACCCTTTGAGTCGTCGCAATCTTTGGGAATATTTAAAGGATGTTCGTAAAAAAGAAAACATGACGATCTTTTTAACTACTCACTATTTAGAAGAAGCGGAGGACTCTGATCGAGTGGCGATAATTAATCATGGAAAAATTGTTATGAACGACAGTACCAAAAACATTTTGCTCGATAACACACAATCTTTGGAAGATGTGTATTTGGATATAATAAAGGAGAATGATGCATGAATTAAGCCCAATTTTAGTAATCGCTTATCGTGATTTAATGAAGTTTCTACGCGATCGGCAACGAATCGTGTTTTCTTTAGTTTTTCCTTTGGTCTTTATTGCGGTTCTTGGTGGCAGTATTAACTCAAATCTTGCTCAAAACGTTGGTTATAATTATTTAACCTTTATTTTCATTGGAGTGATCGCTCAAACTTTGTTCCAGACCACCGCTTCCGGTGTCATCTCACTAATAGAAGATCGGGAAAATGATTTTAGTCAGGAAATTTTCGTCTCCCCAATTTCTCGCTACTCTATTATCATCGGCAAAATCTTAGGAGAATCACTCGTCGCCATGGTTCAACTCATCGGAATTTTCGCAATCGGTTTTATAATTCGAGTACCACTACAGATGTCGCATTTAATACTGCTGATACCGTTTAGCTTATTAGTATGCCTCTTTGGCGGGGCCTTTGGGATTTTAATTTTATCTAATTTAGGTAGTCAGCGCTCAGCTAATCAGATTTTTCCTTTTATAATGTTCCCGCAATTTTTCCTGGCCGGTGTTTTTACGCCTATTAAAACTTTACCAATCTACCTGTTAATTTTGTCACGCATTGCCCCAATGACTTACGCCGTTGACCTCCTGCGCAGCATTTACTATTCAGGGCTCCCGGAAATTAATAAAGTGGTGTTGCACCCTTTTATTCTTAATTTGGGGGTTATCCTGGCTTTTACAGTTATCTTCATTTCGATCGGTACTTTCTTGTTTGTAAAAAACGAAAAGAATAGATAATAATCTATCAGCTAAATTTCAGCGTAGTCTCATATATTAAATTATATGAAAAAAATACTCCTATCTGTCGTCGTCGTCTCCGCCTTTATTTTTTATAGCTTAACTCAACAGGGAAACTCCGCGACTGTTCCTGTCATCGCTACTGTTCCTACTACAACACCGCAAGCACCAGTGATGGCCCCGCCAACTACGCCTGCAGTGATTGCACCACCAGCCAGGCCGCCAATGATGTCTAAATATAAAGATGGCACTTTTATCGGTTCCGTGGCCGATGCTTACTACGGTAATATTCAGGTGGCAGCAGTAATTAAAAACGGTAAGTTAACCGCGGTCAATTTTTTGCAGTATCCCAGTGATCGTTCCCGCTCGATCGAAATTAATAAACACGCGATGCCGCTACTATCGCAAGAAGCAATTAGCGCTCAAAGTAATCAGGTTGATGGCGTTTCCGGAGCCTCTGATTCCAGTGCCGCCTTTGTGCAATCCCTTGGCGATGCATTAGCATCCGCCTTAAATTAATTTATGCAGGAAAAACGTGTCATGTGGGACATGCCAATCACTGTTGAAGTCTTGGACACTAGGGTTGGCCTTCACGATCTAAATAAAGTTTACGACTATTTTAAATATGTTGACGACACCTTTAGCACATTTAATAAAAATAGTGAGATTGAGCGGATTAATCGCGGAGAATTAAGTCTGGCCGACGCGTCACGCGATGTCAAAGAAGTTTTAAAACTATGCGACCAAACAAAAGAGGATTCACACGGATATTATGATATCAATCGCAGCGGTCGCCTAGAACCTTTAGGACTAGTTAAAGGCTGGGCTATATTTAAGGCGTCACAGATTCTTGACGGGCTGGGCTTTACTAATTATTACGTCGAAGCCGGCGGCGACATTCAAGTCAAAGGGCCGGGGCATCAATGCGACGGTTGGCATATTGGAATTCGCAATCCGTTTAAGCATCAAGAAATAGTAAAAACTGTTAAATTAATAGAAGGTGGTGTGGCTACCTCTGGCACGTCGGCTCGCGGTCAACACATCTATAATCCATTTAAACCCGGTCAGCCAATTCTGGAAATCGCTAGCCTAACGGTCATTGGACCAAATATTTACGAGGCGGATCGAATGGCGACGCCAGCTTTTGCGATGGGCACAGAGGGCATTAATTTTATTGAGGCTCTGCCAGGTCTGGAAGGCTATTTGATAGATAAAGACGGCCTTGCTACATATACCAGTGGTTTTACTAATTATGTGGTCTAAGTTTTTAAACTTAATCGACAACTTTTTAAACCGAATTACGATGTACCGTTTGGTACTGTATGTTCTGATCGGACTACTAGCCTCAGCGGTCATATTAGGGGCTCTCGGCGTCGTTCCCTACAACCCAGCAGCTCTAATTTTATCGACTAGTTTTATTCTCCTCATATCTCTTATTACCAACGACGTTTTTGCCAAAGTTTTTAAAGCAGTCAAAAATCAGGAATCGGTTTATATTACCGCTTTAATACTGGCTTTAATCGTGTCTCCTATCACGTCATTTCATGATTTAATCTTTTTATTTTGGGTTTCGGTACTAGCCACGGCCGGAAAATATATCCTGGCAATCGGAAAGAAGCATTTATTTAATCCGGCTGCCATCGCCGTCGTCATAACAGCCTTTGGTATTAATCAAAGTGCCAGCTGGTGGGTAGGGAATACCTTCACGACGCCTTTAGTTATCATCGGCGGCCTGCTACTCACTCGCAAAATTCGACGCGAGAAGATAGTTTATACATTCATTGCCATTGTTGTTGGGGTGAGTTTACTCTTCGGTTTAGTTAAAGGATCGAATATGCTTACTATGCTAAATACGATTTTATGGCACTCTCCACTATTCTTTTTCGCTTTTGTGATGCTCACCGAACCGATTACCAGCCCTGTCAATAACACATTTCAAATGATATTCGCGTTTATAGTTGGCATTTTATTCGTGCCCCAGATTCACGTTGGCAGTTTTTACTTTACGCCGGAATTAGCTTTGGTCATTGGTAATGTTTTTGCTTACTTCGTGACCCCAAAATATAAATTAGTCTTTAATATCAAAGAAAGAGTAAAAACGGCCGCCGATACTTTCGATTTCGTCTTTCCACTAACTAAAAAAGTATCTTATCTCCCCGGGCAATATATGGAATGGACTTTGGGATCGAGTCGCAACGACAACCGCGGCAATCGTCGCTACTTTACTTTAGCTTCTTCGCCAACCGAAAATAATTTACGATTGGGCGTTAAGTTTTATCAACCAGCCAGTAGTTATAAAGAAGCCTTGTTGACGGGATCTAACGCCACTATTGTGGCTTCGCAATTAGCCGGTGACTTCGTATTACCGTCATATAAAAATGAAAAATGCGTTTTTATTGCCGGTGGCATTGGCGTCACGCCGTTTCGGAGCATGCTTAAATATTTGATAGACACGAACGATAAACGCGACATTAAAGTAATTTATGCTAATAAAAAAGCCGAGGACATCGTTTATAAAGATGTGTTTGACGCGGCGAAGGAGACACTTGGCATTGAGACAACTTATACTTTTGGCCATGTCACTACTGAGCTAATTAAAGAGACAATAAAAGATTACCAGGACAGAGTTTTTTATATTTCCGGGCCGCAATTGATGGTTAAGGCAACTAAAGAGGCTCTTCTCGGACAAGGCGTAAGTAATCACCATATTAAAACCGACTTCTTTCCCGGCTTTGCATAATTTAAAAAATAAGGCATTATTAAAAGGTGCTGGAAAAATTAGGTTCAGAACAGTATTTATCGGAAGCCGCGGTGGATGCCTACTATCGTGTCGCTTCCCAGTTCCCTGTAAACATTACGATTGATAGATTATCGTCCGAAAATAAAACAGACTTAGGGATTATTTTTAGTGCCTGGAAGGAGTCCAAAGATCAAACAGACGAGCTGAGGCTAGGGATTAGCGACAGGGGCAACTATAACGATGAGATTCTCGACGAACGTTTTATTCGCCAGGACGAATATTTAGACCGGTTTTTTGGAGGACTCACAAATAAACCTAACCCCAAATTAATTTTAGAAACTTTGCGGGATCCAGAAATAACTGCTCGAGAAGTGCTGATTCCGTATTTACTAAATCAAGTTTACGGAGCCTGGGTAACGTCCCCGGAAACTTATTATTACGCGAGTCTTGAGGATCAGATTTCGCCTATACTAACAGCGGCAGTGCCGTTACTGTTAGAAAATGGTGACCTAGCAACACCACGACTAATTTTAGAGCATTATAAGTCAATTCATGACGAGGTTACTCCTCGCGAATTGCTGTTATTGGAGGATCTTCCAGAAACAGATAGGCGGACGCTTTTAGTACACTATATTAATACTTTTGGCTTTATTAAAGCTGTTGATACTTTGTCTACCGCTCTCAAAAACGAAGATTTACCAGTTGAGTTACGTCAGAATTTAAAAACTCTTTATGACGAGATTGAGGGAGAGCAAGTGCAGGCGGTCATGGCCAGTCTTGACGAAGTCTATTCGCACGTGGAGTTTAGTAAGTATGCTCTTAATAATAAAGAGTTAACTGACTTTGAGGTCGGTTTAATCGAGCGGGTTAGTCATCAGAATGATCGGATCGCCGACCTAGGGGCCGGAGCGGGGCGCCATACTTTAGCGCTTTTGCGGGCTGGTTATACTGACGTTACCGCTTGCGACACTTTTCCAGATCACTTAAAGCTTATCAAAGAAGAGGCGGCTACCGAGGGTCTTGATGAGGTTAAAGTGGCGGCCATGAGCTGGCACCAATTAGGCTTTGAGGCGGATAGTTTAGATATGGTTTACTGTTTAGGCCGTTCAGCGCTGCACAATCGCACTGGCTCTGATTGGGCCAGTTTTATGAATGAAAGTTGGCGGGTTCTTAAAGACGATGGTTATCTTCTTTTAGACGTGCCGGATATGGCCGATGGCGTTTATAACGACAATGAGGCTCATCTACGGGAGCACGCTCGTAACTTAGGTCTGGATAGTTCCGAGTCGATGCGGCTTTTTGATGGGCCAGATCAACTTCATAAGTTTAACCGGATGGCTTTAACCGATACTCAAATACATGAATACGCCGAACTTTTTGGTTTTACGGTTGAAGCGATGGAGAAGCATCGACTAGGTGATCATGGCGAAATAACTAACGTTTACTACACTTTACAAAAAGATCCGAATTTTGACCCCGGTAAAATGAATCGCTGGGAGCTACAAGATGCGCTTGCACATATGGGGTTACTTGATAGCGGGGTAGATTACAATCAAAATATTAAGTCGTGGCGGGGCACTTTGGGGCAAGCGTTAGCCCTTGGTCCCTATACGCTGGATCACGCTAAACCGGAAATGCTCGGGCCGTGTTTGGCGCACGTCACTGCTTACGGCACAGAGTTAACTACGGAGTACGCGGGGGCGTATTATACGACCCTGCTTGATCCCATGCCAGGGCAAAGAGGGCACGCATAGTCTGGGCGATGAGAGCATTCTGAACTATTATCGCCATTAAATCTTTTTCGGCGTGGAAGTTAATAAAAGCCACTTTATCGCCATAAATATCCACTTCAATTCCTACTGGAAACTTATCTTTGGGGACGACTCGCGTCTCCCGCTGTTCCGCTTCGTCACGACTGGTATAGGTCTTGGTTTTGGCGTCTTCGGCGACGATGACTTTGGCCCAGACCTTGGCTTTTGATCGCTTCACAGCATAAACCTTGGTCAACCAAGCATAAACTTTAGGGTCAACGTCTTCGGTCTGCAGAATAGCCCAAATTTCGGCCTGCTCTTTAATAGTATCCTCGTACACCGCTTTAATGCCTTCCAGTCCTTCGTAAATCTTCACCCCAGGCTTATTTTCGGTGGTCTTAAAGGCGGAGATTAGTTCTGGCAGGTAGGTTTGCAGTGACACCTCACTGTTTTTAGCTTCTTTCAACCGGTTCTCAATGATATCGGCTAGCTTAAAGGGATGCTCCGGGCGAAAGTGGAGCCGTTTCTTAATCGTTACTTGCGATACCAGGCCCTTTTCTTCAAGGTCATACAGAGTCTTATAAACAATCCCGCGCTTCAGGCCCGATTTCTTAATCACGTCACCGACGGGGGAGACACCTGATTGTAGGAGAACGGAGTAGAGGAGCGCCTCTTTGTCCCTTAATCCAGATTCTTTAAGTGCTTTCTCGTACATACCAATAATATATTCGATTCCATGTAGAGACGCAATCGGGTTGAGGACGACCCATGGGTCGTCCCTACAGATCTATAGGAGGCCTCCTGAAACACGGTTGTAGGGACGGGGCATGCCCCGTCCTCAACCAACATAATTGTCAATACCACTTGACAATACTATAGGGGTATGCTACAATATGATTGTCACAGTGAGGAACACGGCAAGGGCCCTACCTGCCAGCGCCGTCAAACCCCCTTGACAAATAAGACTATAGGTGCTATGATGATAGCATGCTGAGAAAGGGTCAAATAAGCCCCCCGCTCAGAGCCCTATAAATAGAGAACAAATAGAAACAACAAAAAACAAATAACACAGAACAGTAGCCGAAGCGGTTTTGCCTACAAGCCTACCGGCCACGACTGGGTATATCCCAACCGCGGTACTCAAAACTCGCACGTTGTCACCTGATAACACGGCCCCAAGAGAATCTGCTGGAGATTGGCAAATGACTTGTCAAAATAACTTGTCCTGAGCTTGTCGAAGGAGTAAGGCTCAAATAAAGAGACAAACTAAGAACCGTATAAATAGAAGTAGTAAACATCAATTTGTTTACCTAAACCTACCTTAGGTACTTACCAAATAGATTCGTGGGTACTAGAGGAGAGACCGAGAAGGCAATGAGAGAGAAAAGATTACCTACCAATTAAGTACTCTCTCATTTTCTTCCCCAAACCAATTCGATTAATGATTAATGATTAATGTTTAATGGCAAATGATTAATGCCGATCAGCTTGTTAGCTGACCCCAAAAAACATACCGTGCAGTTTTTTGGAGTTAGGGAATAACTAGACTTTCAGTCTAGATAAATGTCACAAGTGACATTTAGAAGCAGCACTTTGAGAACTTAACGACTAACAAACTTCTTTAAGAAGCGCAACGTGGTTATCAAACTTGGTAGCTAGGTTGCCTTCTTAAAGAACAAGTACTTTGAATCTGCTTAACAGCAGGCCTATCCATAGGTTTATTAATTGCTGCGAGCCGCCCTAAAGGCGCATAAGCTTCGCGTATGGCAACTGGTAAAGTTTGGAAAAGATACTTTCGGAGAGAAGACTAGGAGATCGTCCTAAAAACGAGGCTGGTCCAGAAGCGGGGTAACCCAAGGGACTTAGGAGCACAGCTGAATCTGTGACTAGAACTGGAAACTTGAACTCGCAAGAGCAAGTAACAGAAGGTTCTTGAAAAATCGAATCCGACAATCTTCCCGACGAGGCTTCGATGTGAAGTATAGGAAGAAAAATGAAGCAGTATTTTTTCGTTCGTGAGGGTACGGTCGATAAGTTCGGTAAGTTGATTTCCGGTGCTGTCGTCGTTACATACGACGATGGGAATGAGGTCACAGCGGTTACCTGTGAGGGAAAGTCGGTCTCTCTTAAAAAGACCGATTTAATTCCAGAAGTTGGCTCCGAAAAAGCTTGGAAGTTGGCGGCTGCAGCTCACGTGCAGAAGGTTGCGGATAACCTCGTTCAAGCCGGATTCCAAGTTGCGAATCTTCGTTGGGTATATGAGCCCAGCGGCAATTCTACCGAAACGAACGCTGACGTTGCGGAAAACGTGGATTGGATCGGCAACAAGATTGCTACGATTGCTGGGCAAGTCCGCAAACAAGCTCGGGCTGTTTTTGCCTTGCCAATATGGTACCGAACATTTCAGATGGACATACAACAGTGGCCAGTATTTGACTGCCACGAGACGTGTTTTAATCTGATACCGCCAGACGGTGACGGTAAAGATTGGAAAGTTCTAGCTGAAGGCGAATCAGTTGATTTGCCTTGTGATCAAGTGTCCGAAGGTCGTTTTTTGAGTGGCACCAGACATATCGAAAATGTGGATGGTTGGTGTGATCGTGCACAGAGCAATCACTTTCGGATCATGAAGAACGGCTTGAGTCCCGAGGTTTACGATGCGTGCAATGCGGCGTATGAAGCGTTGAGTAAAAAGGCGCCAATATCGGCAGCCCGTAAAGCTCTTCGCGAAATCATGGACGCCCTCGGAAAGTAAGTCGTTAGTTAATGGTGCTAAATAAGTTTACAAGCAAATTAGTTGTAAACGGCACTGAGCCACTCCACTAAGCTCTAAGATTTGTGGAAAGAAACGTTTGTCTCGATCGGGAGGTGATGTGTTTTTGACTTTATTGTCTTTAACATCACTTCCCGAGTTCGTAAGACTTCATCAAGTAATTGGTGAGGTGCTACGAATTAAATAGATCTGCACTTTCACAAATATTACAAATATCTTTTTCTTCTAGAAATTGGTTTCGGCCTTTATGGATCTAATAATTTGGGTCTGCAAAGGTCGAAATCACAGAAAAGTTTAGGAGAGAAAAATGATTACAGTAGAACAAATAAAGTCCGCTCGTTCAGAACGCGCAGCAAAGGCTGCAGAACTTCGAGCCATGTACGAGTCACGCATTCCGAAGCTCCAGGCTGCCGATTGGCCGGAGAAGGGTTGGGAATGGAAGCAAGCCAACACATGGGTGTGGCTGCGTAAGGAGTGGGCGCACGGGGATAAGTCTGCCACTTTGCGGGCCTATTTGGCGCCGACCGAGGACAAAGATCCGCAGCCGCATTTCTCGCCCCGCGAGGCCGGTTTCGTGGCAAAGTGCTTCACAGTCGAACCGCGGTGGCCTGATTCACCGTTCGGTGGTGAGGAATGCCGTCAGAAATGGATCGGTGAGCTGGTCGAACGCGATCTGCCAGCCCGGCCGCCTGAGATTTTCGAAAATGACCCGTTCGACGCCGGCGAGGAAGTTTGGATCGAGGTCTGGGATTCCACGAAAGCGGGTCCGTTCGCTGCTTTCAACGCAGTATGGGGGCCGGAGGCGAAGCAGGCGATCCACGACGCTCAGGACAGCCTGTTCGCTCGTGAGCGCGGCAACGTCAACGTATCTGAGCATATCTATGCACACGGTGTTTGCCAGCATCGCCCCGCTTTCGGACCAAACTTCAACGGTTTGGAGGAGAATTGCCCCAAGGCAGCTCCGATCGTCGAAGAGGAAGTGGTCGAGGAGAACGACGAGGAGTAGATATTTAGTTCTAAGAATTGACACGGCTTGGTGAAATAAAACTTCAATGGCAAATAAGCATTGAGGAAGTGTCAAATTGTGTTAGATCCGTTCCGTTTGTCTCTTTGGTTCAGTAGCAGAAGAAATTAGCCACCTGGTGAAATCGCTGCTACTGGACCTAAAGTTTTTGGACTAAATCGGAGTTACTGGATCCGCCAGCCGGCGGATGACAAGTGATTAATGGTTTAGATCAAAAACTTTAGGAAAGAGAGGCACGTTGAAAATATAAATACTGGTTTCGACCTTGATGAGTCTAAATGACTTGGATTTATTAAGGTCGAAATCAGAAGAATTAAAGAGGAGAAAATGAATACAATCGCCGGTGCTTTCGCTCGGGCCTTTAAAAACCCAGAGCCATACATGTTCGGTACGGAAGAATTCTTTCCGGTAGGGGATTGGGATGAACCACTCCCGATCGGGAAGATTATGCCGGACATCAAGCGCTTGATTTCATTGTGGCAATTGCCACTGGATCGGGCGTTGTATGAGACTGGCGAAGGTTTGGCTTTACTAGCAAACCTGGCGAATTTGAGCGCGAAAGAGATCGACCCGTCGTTTTACGACATCAAGTCGACTTTGATCGCGCACGCACAGAGACTTAGCGATCATTGCTGGGCGAACGACGGCATCGTCTATTTCGAGACGGTCGTTGGTCAGGTCTCGTTCCATGTTTTCGATGAGGACATGGAGGTTCTTAACCCCATGCGCCACACCGAAGAGTGGATTGGGTGGTCAACTCAGGAGATCGCTCCCGAGTTGTGTTACGAGTTTTTGGATATTTAGAAGGAGGTCCAAGAACATGAAAGACGCCATGAAGTTGAATATTTGGATCCGCAAGCAGCTTGAGGAGCGTTGCGGAAAGTTCGACGATCGGACGGGGGTGGGTTTTTCACAATTTGTGTGGCATCCGCTTTCGAATCGGGGGCTCCACGAGCAGTATTTAAAGCCTCGTGGGCTATCCATACAGGCGCCAGCCATGAGCGTTTTATGGACAGTGGAGTTCACAGAGCGCAGCGTTCGGTTTACGCCGAAGGTCTATTTAATAGACCGGGACGATTTTTCTCAGCGTTACGCAAAGGCGAATGTTGAGATTCGGGTGGCTTTGCGGGAGCAATTTAACATTGTCTCCTTCGAACTCGCCACACCCGAACCGATTGTTTTCTTGCCGGGCTCGAGTTTGACCGGTGGTTCAACCGCTGTGTTAAGATCCGACGCCGTAGCAGAGATTGATCGACAAATTGCTGACCTGGAGGCCTTTAAGAAGGCTACGTTAGGTTAGCGATCAGCAGACGGAGCGAGGGCGGGGCGCCAGCTCTGTTTCCTAGGAGGTAATCAAATGAACGTTTACGTTGTATCTCGCGAGACGAATGACCCGATCTTCGGGGAGGGCCAGTCGTACTACGGAAATAGCTTCGCAGTCGAAGGCAAGGTTTACACCATGCCGGGGACACTCGCGAGGGATTTCCTAAAGCTAGTTAGCGACTTTTCGCAGCTAGCAAATCCGTTATTAGGGAGGGAACTGGTTACAAAAGAAACCGGCATCTCTCTCGACGAAGAGCCCGAAGACGAATATTGCTGGGAGTTCCTACTCTCCAGCATAAGCAACAATAATCCGATCGAAGGCCGCATACGCTACAGCGTATACGATCGGAAGACCAAGGAAACTCACCGCTACCAGACGACGTATACAATTACTCGTCTTAAGCTCGTGTAGTTTCGTGAAGGGTGCTGTATAAGTTTTAGATCAAATTTAATCTAAAACCGCACCGGAGCCAAGACCACCAATGCTCTTGAAAAAATTAGGTGGAAAGTTCCCTCCTTCGCTAAACCAGACTTCGCTAAAGCTACGTCTGGCAAAGCTTCGGAGGGTTAAGAGACTCTAATTCGTTTACTCATAAGAGTCTCTAAATGTCTCTTTACGGGAGGTAGTTTATTTGCAGCAATGCTTATAAATTTTACCTCCCGTTTTTCGTTTTCTATAGATTGGTTGAGGGCCGCATATATGCGGCCCCTAAGGTTTCTTCGGGATCTACTCGAAGTGGCGGCGTAGGGGATTGATATATCAAGCCTTTAAGGCACATGGCTATCTTCAGCCTTGACTCCACGACACGTTGTGATATACTGTACATATATGTACAGAATACAAGAACTGATGCTCCAAAATAGACCGTACTATCATACTCAGGACTTAGCCGTTATTTGGGGCATTTCCAATAAAAACACTTTATATAAGACTATTAGCCGCTACTTAAAAAATGGCGTTTTGCGGTCGGTTTACAAAGGTTTTTACAACACGGTTCCTCTAGAGCAACTTGACCCTGTCGAGCTAGGACTGGCCTCTCTGCACACTTTCGCTTACTTAAGCACCGAGAGCGTTCTTGCCGCAGCTGGCGTCATCAATCAAAACCCCACTGCCATTACCCTGATTTCCTCAGTCTCTAAAAATTTCAAAATTGGTGATAATATTTATAAAGCGCGTCAGCTGAAGGGTCAAAATCTGTTTATCGACCTTGGTTTGGTAGATAAGAGTGGCTATTTTGTTGCTACTCCAGAGAGAGCAGCGGCGGATTTGCTATATTTTGATCCAAAATATTTTATCGACAATAAAGAACTGCTTAACTGGTCACAAGTGATCCAGATTAGAAAAGAGGTCTACGGATTATGATGCCAATTTCTAAACCAGCTGATGCTATCCACAAAGTCTGGCTGTATCGGGTCCTAACCGAGATCCTAGATAACACACTTCTCTCTCAACATCTCTATTTTAAAGGGGGTACATGCGCCTCAATGATTGGATATCTCGATCGATTTTCGGTGGATTTGGACTTTGACTTGAAAGATGGAACTGCGAAAGCCGAGCTGCGTACCCAGATTTATAAAGTTGTCAAAACCTTGGGCTTGTCGATCAAGGATGAGAGTAAGAATGCTTTGCAATTTTTTCTAAAATACGAGGCCCCCACCGACTCTCGAAACACCCTTAAACTCGATATAAACGATCTGGTTCCTCAAACCAATGATTATATAGCGAAGTCACTTATGGAGATTAATCGGACAGCTAATTGCCAGACAATCGAAACCATGTTTGCTAATAAACTGGTCGCTTCTTTGGAGCGTTTCGAGAAAACTCGGAGTGTTGCCGGTAGAGATATTTATGACATACATCATTTCTTTATGTCTGGTTATAAATACAAGCCAGAAATTATAAAGGAGCGGCGCGGCACGTCAGTCATTGATTTTATTAAAAATCTTCTAAGCTTTATTGAGATAGAAATCACGGAGACTGTGATCGACCAGGATTTAAATTTATTACTGCCCCCGCTTAAATATAGGCAGTTAAGAAAGACTCTAAAGTCGGAAGTACTCGTCTTCCTGAAAGACGAGCTGACGCGACTCCAGCCTTAACATAATTCGGGGGGAGGGGTGGTTTATTTGCAGCAATGCTTATAAATTTTACCTCCCGTTTTTTTGATTAGTTGCTTAGTGAACTCGGTGAATTTAGCAACTATCAATCCCGCCGTAGCTTCAACGAAGGCGGATGTTGGTTAACGTGCGAAAGATGATGTTTTCGTCTCAAATGATATATAATCAACATTGTTATGACTAAAAATATGACACTGCGAAAAAATTACCAGAAATATCGAAAAAATAAGAAGTCTCATGCTTCAGCTTTAAGTTTTTTTAAGGCTTTCATGCCAGAAATGACTTTTAGGACCACTAAACTTGAGGGAGAACCTATAACCAGATCACTAATCAAACGAGTGTTTTAAATTAAGACTACTTGTAGATACTCTACCGGAATGAGTTTGGATTTAGTGCTAGAATTTATACGTGCCTCAGGACTCTGATTACGAAACTTCGAAAGGTCTTGCTTACAAGAACTACAAAGAGACCCAGCAAATCTATTGTCCATATCTTAAAACTAAGATCTCTTTCAGCAGTGATGGATTTAGACATTTAGTTTATAAGGGTGGTGGAAAGAAACGTGACGAAGAGTCTCAGCTAATGCGTTTTACACTTCTTGAAAAGGCTCGTGAAGTTTTAAGCATCACTACAACTCTTCAGGAGTATCAGTCAGAAAGTCGGGAAATGCTAGTAGAGGAACACGAGCAGAAAGTCTCCAAAATTGTGACGGTTGTATACTTTGGTTTCATAGCAATTATTGAAAACTGGAAATTTAAAGTTATTGTTAAGCAAATCGGAAAGGGCAGACCATTCTTTTGGAGTGTGATTCCCAATTGGCGGACTAGAAATAAAGAACGAATAATGTTTAAAGGGAATTTGGAGGAAGGCTAAAAGGTGCCTGCTGCAGGTACTCCCTAAAAGGGGACCGACTGGAGCCGAAGCTCACAGGCAATGCTATTATAGCATTTTCTTAGAACAAATCAACTACACTAAAAGCCTTTTTAAAAGCGTATTTTTGAGCTCACAGTTAAATATACGTTGGGTTATACCTTACACATATGTACAGAATAAATGAACTGAATAGAGTAAAATAGTGATTGACGTACTAATTTATTTGGTTTAATCTCTAATCACTATGAAACATGGTTATTCTTCAAATCTAGAATCCCTAACTCTTCAAAACTCCAGTTTTAGACATGTTATTTATACTGCTAAGTACTGTCAACTGGTTTTGATGTCTCTGTTACCTGGTGAAGAAATTGGTTCCGAAGTTCATGAAGATGGCGATCAATTTTTCCGCTTTGAAAAAGGGGATGGTAAAGTCGTTATCAACGAAACAGAGTACATAGTTTCTGACGGATCAACGGCGATCGTTCCCGCCGGAGCTCAGCACAACGTCATCAACACATCATCTACGGAGCCTCTTAAACTCTACACTTTATATTGCCCACCTCATCACCAAGACGGCATTGAGCGCGTCACTAAAGCCGAAGCTGTGGCAGATGGTCCCGAGTTCGATGGCGTAACCTCCGAATAATTAGTCGACGAAAGTTAAAGCGGTACCTTTTTTTCCAGCTCTCCCGGTTCTTCCAATGCGGTGAATGTAATCCTCGTAAGTGGCGGGCAGGTCATAATTAATAACATGACTAATATTGTCAACATCAATGCCTCTTGATGCTAAATCAGTAGCCAGTAGAATATTAATGTCATTGCGTTTAAAACTATTTAAAATTTGTTGCCGCACCCCTTGCGATTTGTTGCCATGAAGCGCCCCCACCCGTAACCCTTTGAGCATTAAATGTTTGTGAATCTTATCAATCCCATTTTTAGTCCGACCAAAAACCAAGACTTTACTAAATTCCGAGGTTTGCAGTAAAGCACTTAATTGCTCAATTTTAGTTTCTCGGTTAACTATTTTAATAATATTTTGCTCAATGTTGCTAAGGTTGTCACTCTTTTTAAGAGAGATAGTTAGCGGATTGCTTACAAAACTATTAATAATCTCAGTCACTTTAGGCGGAAAAGTCGCTGAGAAGAATAAGGATTGCCTTACTTTAGGCAGCAGATTAATAAAATATTTAATATCGTTAATAAAACCGATATCAACCATTAAATCCACCTCGTCTAAAATAAAGGTCGAAAAAGTGCTTAATTTAATGAAGCCGCGGTCTATTAAATCCTTAAGTCGGCCCGGAGTGGCAATAACTACTTGCGGATTTTGACGAAGTTCCGAAATTTGACGAAAAGAACTGGTGCCGCCCATAACGACAGTCGCATAAATCCGAGTATTCCAGCAAAAACTACGGAGCTCATCGCGAATTTGACAGGCTAATTCTCGAGTGGGAGCAACGATTAAGGCTCGGTCATTGGGATTTTTATAAAGTCTGTCGACAATTGGAATTAAAAAAGCGGCCGTTTTGCCCATACCGGTGTTAGTAACGCCGATTACGTCGCGACCGGCGATAATAGGTTCAATTGACTGATCTTGAATGGGGGTAGGAATTAAGTAGCCTTTACGTTTAATATTTTGCTTAACTACGTCAGAAATTGGAAAGTCGTTAAAACTGTGTGTAACCGGTACGTCAACTGTTATTTTTTCGTCACTGGCTTTTTTAATAAAGATGTTAATATCAGCTGTTGCCAGCCGGCTCATTCCGGGGCGACCTTTGATTAGCCTACCATATCGAGGTTGTGATCCAAAATTATTACGACTGGAACCCGCAGAAGAACGGAACCGACCCGGTCCGTAGCTGCGAAACGCTTGCGCCATAAATTGTTTAATTGAAGAAGAAGGCTAAGAGTAGGACGGGATAGTATCTTAGAGGCTTTTAACAACGTTTAAGAGAGGTAAAAACCGATTATCTAAATCAACTTTATTATTATAGCACATTTAAGGCAACTCAGCCACTTCTCAGGTAGTATAATTATTCTACCAACTATGAGCATTTCATTAAAAGCTAGAATTGCTAAAACGCCACTGTTTATAAAGATCGGTGTTGCTGTATTTTTACTGGGACTGGGTTATTTTATTTATACTCGGGTTAAAGCTACCAAATCAAACGTACCGCAATACGTGACCGGCACTGTTACTAAAGGCACTTTGGTGGTGGCGGTAACCGGCTCCGGCAATATCTCTTCCGTAAACAGTGCGCAAATCAACACCTTAGTTTCGGGAACGGTGACTAAGGTTTACGTTAAAAACGGTGACACTGTTACTAAAGGCCAGGTTTTAGCCGACGTGGCTTTAGATACCGATAGCACTTTAAATTCAAGCAAAAACTGGACTTCCTATCTATCCGCCAAAAACTCTTTGGTAAACGCTCAAATTAATAAAGTAAGTTTAGAGCAAGGCCAAGTGGCTGCTTCTAATAGTTTAGACACTGCAACACAGTCCATCACGACTCTGGGGCAAGCGGTTTCCAATGCCGAAACGGCCTATACAACGGCGCAACAGAACTGGCAAGCGGTTGTTAATGATTCTCACGATGATCCAAACCGTCAAAAGGCAGCGACAGCTCTTAGTGCCGCCGCGGCAGCTAAAGATGCCGCTATAGCCTCACGGGATAATTATAATCAGAATGTTGCCGCGTCTTCGCTTAGTAGTGACGTTGCCACTCAAAAATACGGCACGGCTGATGACGCTATTAGCTTGTCACAAGCCTCTTTATCGACCGCCTGGCTTACTTACCAACAATCATTACCGCAAATTACCGCCCCCACCGACGGCATTTTAAGCAACTTTAATTTATTACCTAACACCGCCATTTCCACTAGCACCAGTACTTCCGGCACTAAAAATTCCACTGTCGTTGGCTTTATTAACTTGCCGGCCAGCAGTTTACAGGCCAAAGTAAGTTTATCGGAAATTGACGTAGTGAAAGTAATTCCGGGCCAAAAAGTCACTCTTACAATGGACGCATTTCCCGGGAAAACCTACACCGGTAGGGTTTTGGCTATTGATACGTCAGGTACTACCAGTTCCAATGTCACCAGTTATCCAACCACGATTATTTTAGATTCAGGAGAGGCCAACATGTACCCCAATATGGCCGTGAATGCCAGTATCATCACCAGTATTGTTGACAACGCTTTACTTATTCCCAACGGCGCTTTGCAAACAGCCAATGGCGCGACGACTGCCCGAATTTTGACAAACGGGCAACTTAATTCCGTCGCGGTCACCGTAGGCCTTAGTGATGGTACGGATACGGTCGTAACTACCGGTCTTAATGAAGGCGACAGCGTCGTGACCGGCATTGTTTCAGCAACGACCACGTCGGCTGCGTCCTCTAAATCTTCGATCTTTAGCACGCTTGGCGGGTCTCGCAGTGGCGCAGCTAGCTTTGGACGTTAAGTTTATGAACTATGAAAAATCATCCTATCATCAAAATTTCCAATTTATCTAAAATTTATAAAACTGATTTTTTAGAAACAGTTGCTCTCGATAAAGTGTCTCTCCAGGTTGATGCTGGAGAATTTGTGGCAATTATGGGGCCTTCCGGTTCCGGTAAATCAACCTTAATGCACATAATTGGAGCGTTAGATAAACCAACTTCCGGTGAGTATATTTTGGATGGCGATAATGTTGAAAAGCTAAATGATGACGAATTGGCGGATATTAGGAACCGCAAAATAGGCTTTATTTTTCAGGCTTTTAATCTTTTACCACGAACGACCGCTCTCAAGAACGTCATGCTGCCAATGAAATACGCTGGAGTGCCAAAAGAAGAGCAGGAAATCAGGGCCAAGAAGTTTCTTGACCTAGTTGGTCTTTCCGATCGGCTAACGCATACTACTAACCAACTTTCCGGTGGTCAGCAGCAGCGAGTGGCCATTGCCCGTTCTCTTGTTATGAATCCGGCCATACTCCTTGCAGATGAACCAACCGGTAATATTGCCACAGCGCAAGCTGACGAGATCATGGCCATTTTTCAAGAGTTAAACGACGCCGGCCATACTATTGTAATGATTACGCACGAGCCGGATATTGCCGAGCACGCTAAGCGTATCGTCCATATTAGGGACGGTCATATTGCCCTAGACTCTTCACAGCACCAACAACGGCAGGTAAAAAGGAGCTGATACTATGAATTTTTGGGATATTTTTATCGAAAGTTTATCCACGTTAACTTTAAATAAAACGAGGACAGCTTTGGCGATTTTGGGAATTGTCATAGGCATTGCCAGCGTTATCGCCTTAATCTCTTTGGGAGAGGGTACGTCTTCCGCTATTCAATCGCAAATCGAAGCTTTGGGCTCAAATCTTCTCTCGATATCACCTTCGTCTTCAGGTCAGGGGGCAGTGCGAGGGGGATTCGGTGGTGGCACTACACTTACTGTGGCCGATGCTACGGCCATCGCCAACTCATCTCAAGTAACCACAATTTCAATGGTGTCACCGGAAGTTTCCAAGCGCGCCCAGGTAGTGACCGGTGGTAATAATACAAATACATCTGTTACCGGAGTGACTTCGTCCTACATCACGGTTCATAAGATATCAATTGCTTCCGGTCGTTTCATTAGTGATTATGACGAAGCTTCGATGGCTAAAGTGGCTGTGATTGGTCCTCAAGTGGTCTCTGATTTATTTGGAACGAACGACCCACTCGGGCAGTCAATTAGAATTAATAATCAGTCGTTAATTATTATTGGCGTGACGGTTAGTAAAGGCGGCACCGGCTTTTTGAATCAAGATGATAGTATTTACGTGCCTTTATCGACCGCTCAGAAACAGCTTTTCGGTCAAAGTTATTTAAATACGATATCAGTTGAAGCCAAAAGCGTTGATGTAATGACTCAGGCCCAGAATGAAATTGGCTATTTACTCCTAGCTCAACATAAGATTTCTGATCCCAGTAAAGCCGATTTTTCGATTTTAAGCCAGCAAGACATTTTAAGCACCGCTTCGTCGACAACCGGGACGTTTACCGCCTTACTTTCCGGTGTCGCCGCTATTTCTCTAATCGTCGGCGGCATTGGGATTATGAATATTATGTTGGTTACTGTTACCGAAAGAACCCGCGAAATAGGTCTTCGTAAAGCCCTAGGAGCCCGAAAAAAAACCATCACCACGCAATTCTTAACCGAATCCGTTATTTTGACTTTTAGCGGTGGCCTAATTGGCGTAATCCTAGGGATCGCCACGTCGTACTTGATATCAAGTTTAACTTCAACGCCTTTTGCGGTCTCTATTCGATCAATCGGACTAGCTTTTATCGTGTCATCCGCAATTGGCATTTTGTTTGGCTGGTACCCCGCTCAAAGAGCGTCAAGTCTGCAGCCAATCGAGGCGTTACGTTATGAATAATTAAGACTATTGAGACCATTAAGACTATTACGACCATTTATCGATCCGACTCAATAGCCTTAATAGTCTTAATAATAAATAGTCTTAATTTCCGATCGGGGGTGATTTTATGTCTAAGAACAATATTATTATTACAGCTGTCATCGCTGTTATCGTAGCCGCAGGGTCATTTTTTGGTGGCTATAAATATAGCCAAAGCAAGTTAGCAACAAGAACCGGGGCAAGAAATATGACCGGACAATTTGGAGGAGCCAATGCAGCGGGAACTCGCGGAGCTTTTAGACCGGTTGTCGGCGATGTTTTAAGCGCTGATAGCAAGTCACTAACTGTTAAGCAAACTGATGGTAGTAGCCGAGTCGTTATTTTATCGACTGCAACACAGATCAACCAAGCCGCTTCCGCTAGTGCTTCTGATATTAAAGCTGGTTCAAAAGTAGCCGTTTACGGAACTACGAATACGGATGGCAGCGTTACGGCCCAAAGTGTTCAGATTAATCCAGTAATTTCCGGGGCTTCCGGAATGATGGGACGTTAACGACTAGAAAACAAACAGCGGCGTAACCGGCGTGCAATGAGGGCACGGCCGCTACCAGATTGGCACCAAAAAATTGGTACACTGATGGCAAGCTGAGAGCTTTAAGGAAGTTGCCAAATACAACTTCCATAATTTTATAGACGTTGGAAATTATTCCTCGATTGCTAGCCAGCCACGGTGGCATGGCCGGAAAAATAATGATTGCAATTTAATGGTCGGCAAATATCCAAATAAATTAATGTCAAAATTTATCATCGGGTAAATATTGGGAGCGACCAATCACGAATAAACTGTTTGCCACGGCCTAAAACTAGAGTTAGGCCCAAGCCGACAGCGAAAAACTGGTCTGGAGAAAGCCCTATTCGATGCCAAATAGAAAAGGCCACTACCACACTTAAATAGATAATAGTAATAAAAATTACCACTTTGTGGGAATTATTAGTCATTAATTCTTTACTGGGGCAGCGAAATGGTGAAAGTTGAGCCTTGCGCAAGCTTACTAGCGACTGTGATTGTACCATGATGCTGGTCAACGATTTTTTTGGCAATCGCCAGCCCCAATCCGTAACCACCAGATTGTGAACGTGATTTATCGCTTCTAAAAAAACGATCAAAAATCATTGTTTGATCTTCTTTATTAATCCCAATTCCATGATCGGTAACCTCAAATTTTAGCCTATGATCAATTATAGCGGCTGTGATAACGACGTTGCTAGCAACAGGGCTGTACTTGATAGCGTTATCGAGCAGAATAACTAATAGTCTTGCTATTTTATCGTGATCGACATTAATTATTTTATCTTCGAAGTTGGCTTCAATAGTAATATTTTTTAGCAACGCTGACTTTTTAACCAGGTCGATAACTCCAGTAATTAGTTTATTTAGATTTACACCTTGTAGTTCTAATGCTGTATCTCCGTTTTGCCATTGTGCAAGATCTAGTAATTCATCAGATAATCTTTGAAGATTGGCGATATCATTTAAATTATCGCGCAAAATTTCTTTGGCTTGGGGTAGTGTCAACAACTCATCCCGCAGATTAACCTCAATCGTTGTTTTTTGAGCGGTGAGTGGCGTTCGTAGTTCATGTGAAGCGTCGGCTACGAATCTATTTTGATCATCAATCATATTTTCGATTGGTTTTAAAGTTCGTCCGGCCAAAAAATAACCGGCCGAAGCCGAGACTATTAAAATAAATATATTAATAATTCCCAAGCTTCCAAGAATTCTTTCCGTGGAGTCCTCAATAATGGTTTGGTCTGGTGGGGGAAGGCCAAAAGGACTGGGATCAATTAGTTGTTGCAGCTGATAACGGCGATAAAATCGAACATAGTTATCATTAACTTCACGATTCAGTAAATAATAAATGGCGACACTAAAGAAGATGCTAATGCTCATTATAATTAGCAAATACCAAATAGTCAGTTTTAAGCGAGCATTATTAAACATTAATATCCAGTCGTGTCATTCCGGGCTTGACCCGGAATCCAGTCCCATTTTATAACCAAATCCCCGAAAAGTATTAATTAGCGGTTTACTTTTGGAAAATGGTCGATCAATTTTATTTCTTAAATAACCGATATAAACTTCAACAGTGTTTGGCAGAATGTCGGCTTCGTAACTCCAAACGTGATCAATGAGTTGATCTTTGGTCAGAATCTTGTTTGGGTGTCGCATTAAATATTCTAAAAGAGCGAATTCTTTGCTTGATAACTTTATATTATTACCGTTTCGTTTGACCTCGTACTTGCTGGTGTCTAATTCCAGATCTTCTATTTTTAAAACAGTTCCCAAAGTTTCACTGGGACGACGAAGAAGAGCGCGAATGCGGGCGAGCAACTCTTCAAAAGCAAA
>JAPLWK010000011.1:0-67971 GCA_026396615.1 candidate division WWE3 bacterium
TCGTGGAAGTGACAGTGAGATTTACGGAGGCGCTTTGGTTGGGATTGAGACCGATGACTGATTGGCCGTTACTAAAGGACCAGTTAGACTTGACCCCGGCTGAAGCCGTAGCCACTGAAGATTCACTTAAGATACTCAAACGATAGGTTTTGAAAACAGGAGTCTCGTTGGTAACTTTAAGGACATCGCTGTAACTGGCGACTTGATTATTCAAAGCCATGGCGCGGACCTCTTGAAGTAGCACCGGGTTAATAGTTCGACCGTATTTTAAGAGATTATTATATTCAGTTGAGGCTGAAAGAACGCTAGCTGTAGAAGTGACGCCTTTCTTAACCAGGCCAAAAGTAAAAAATGGCAAAGCTAGTAAGCCTAAGAAGACGATCATTAAAGCAAAATTGTGCGGCAAATGTTTAAGCATAGAAAAGTTGCGACTCTTTTTTAATCGATAACTCACGTTCGACGTCTAACAGAAGTAGCACCAAAGTTAATACTGTTAAAACTAAGGCAACATAAAAAATCCAAGTAAAAATTAGACTACTAACCGCCATAATTCCCAAGATAAGAGTAGTTAAAAGTGAATAAGACAGCCACACTGTAGCTTGCGTGTAAAGCTCAAAACTGCTTTGAATGAGGTGAATTAAATTGCGGTCAACGAGCTTCGCGGAAGTAGCCGGACTAACGTGGGAATCGTGCCACAGATGAGATTTGAGCAATACCCACAGCGTAAACAGAAGAATTGCTCCAAACATAATTAAAGTGGAATAGGAATTGGCGGCTAAATAATCGGTCCCGGAGTAATAAACCAGACTAATTCCTTTTAAACTCCAACGTAAATTAAGAACGGAGTTGACGATGATGACACCAAGCACTTTAGCGGCCACTAAAATCACGGCCGGCAGAATCGCTTCATCGACTAATTTGGTTAGAGTTTTACTAAGCATACTTCTGTTAAAATACTAGCACTATGATGGGTCTTAAATCAATACTTGGGAAAGTAGAAACCGCTTGCGTCGCCTTACTATTTGTGGTGACGCCTCTCATAGTCACCACTTTTACCTATGAACTATTCGAATTCCCCAAAATGATTTTTGTTTATTTCGTCGGCGCCGCACTACTCGCTTCCAAACTGACGCAGATAATCATTGATGGACGATTACCTAAAATCAATGTTGACCGAAAAATTGTCATTTTATTCGCCACATTCGTCATTATTAACGCAATTAGCGTGATGTTTTCACCTTTTAAATACACTGGTTTATGGGGTTACTACAGCCGTTTTAGCGGCGGTCTGATATCAACATTTATATATTTTGGTGTTTTCTTAGTGCTGCTGACCTGGGAAAAGACGAAACTACTGGAAGTTTTAAAGTGGCTCTTAATGTCATCCGTTCTCGTCGCCATTTACGGCATTGCCCAGCATTTTGGCCTGGAAAAAGACCGCTGGGTTCAAGACGTGACCGCTCGAGTTTTTAGCAGCTTTGGCCAACCAAACTGGCTGGCCGCCTATAACGTTCTGATTATTCCTGTCACTTTTTACTTTAGCCTAATAATGAAGAGTCGACGTGACAAAGTAATCTTTTCGATAATTTTAATGTTAAATTTTGCCAGCCTCTGGTTTACTTTTTCCATGTCCGGCCTTGTCGCCCTCGTCGTCTCTGTAATCTTTATAATCCTACTCATGAACAACAAAGTCCGAGTGACTAACTGGAAACTTTTAACTGTTCAAGCTGCTTGTTGTTTGTTAATTGTTGTTTTACAACCAGGCCTTGCAGCTGGTCGAATTAGCGACACTTTCAAAACCATCAAATCTAAGGTTTCTGTCGTCACCGCCGCCTACGCCGCTACGACTGACCTGCAAGTTGGCGATACCGGCAATATTCGCTTAATAGTTTGGCAAGGAGTAATTAAAGCCGCCCTAAAAGATCCCAAGACTTTTTTGATTGGTAACGGCCCGGAAACCGTTGCTTATACCTTACTCCCCTATCGACCACTAGCTATGAACCAAACCTCGGAATGGGGCTTACTTTACAACAAGGCTCATAACTATTTCTTAGATTTACTTTTAAATACGGGAATCGCAGGTCTACTGGCTTACCTGTGTATAAACATTATAGCTATTATAACTGCTATAAAGACCAGAAACGACACACTGAAACTAGCCATTGGTGCGGCCTTAATTGGCAATCTGATTACTAACTTCTTCGGCTGGCCGGTTGTTATGACTAGTTTAATTTTTGCTTTATATTTAGCGTTATTGGCAAAAAAAGATGAAAATATTATCTAAACTAAAATATCCCGGTATAATCGCTGTTTGGCTGGTGACGTTATACTTTATTTTTAGCGTCCTTAACATCTTTTTAGCGGATGTTTCTTTTTCCAAGGGTATAAATAACGGCAGCATTAAAGATTTAACTGACGCCACTAAACTTAATCCACGTGAGGAAACGTACCATCGTAATTTAGGACTGGCCTACGCTATTTTAACTAAAAATGAAACTGATCAGGACTTGAAACAAGCGCTTGTTACGTTAAGCGATCAAGAAATGCAAACAGCCGTTAATTTAAACTCACAGAATTCATTGGTTTTAAAATCGGCCATTTCCGGTTATAACTATTTGGGGACGGTTAACAAAAGCTACTTCGATAAGGCTAAAAAGATTGCGACGGACCTAACAAAACTTTCGCCAACCGATCCGGAAGCCTGGTACCAACTGGCCACAGTAGAAGCTAAAATAGGAGATAAAACGCAAGCAGCGAAGGATTATAAAAAGACCTTGGAATTGAAGAATGATTTAATATCGTTTCCAATTATTGAGTTGGGGTTGTAACAACGGGCGCCACGTAAGTAGCTGAAACCCAGCCGGTCGTGCCGTCAGGAAGTTTTATTTGCACCCAGCCGGTTTGTTCTGCCAATTTTGGGTAAGTTTGACCTACGGTAGCCTTGCCAATTTCAGTGCCGCTGGGGGAATTACGAACTCGTAAGTAAGTTGCTCCGGTCGGCAATATTTTGATTAAAGTTTCTGACGACGCGGGACCACTAGCCAGCTTTTGTAAACCTTTAAGGGCCAAGGCCGAAATAGTTTTTTCGGTGGGAGTACTTAAATATCCAACATTAGTAGCCGCCGGAACGCTGGTGGAAACTGTTTTTAGAGCCGTCCCTTCGCGATCAAATAAGTTACCGGAACTATCAACAAAATAATTTAACATCGCCGAGGGACTGGTTTCCCGCTCTCGCTGCCAGTAAGAAACCGCTTGGGCCCAAGCATGCGTATCGGCGGATAGGAGCGGACTAGACCCACTTAAATTAAAGACTTTTAGAGCGGCCGGACCGCCGGTTAGTTCTGTTAATGACGGTATAGGTAGCAAAAACAAGTGGCTGGAAACGCCCAAATGATAATTTTCGCGAGCGGCCAGGTTTAGGCTCCGACTTTGGTAATTATCGACCGACAATTTAACAATGTGCGCTCCCGGTTTAATATTAATCGACAGCGGGGTTTTTCCAACATCGGTCCCATCAATAGTTACGAGAACAGAACCGGGATCAGTAATAATCGACAACCCGGCCGCACCACTCACTTTATCCAACCACACATTGTCGGCTCCCGAAAATACGGAGCCTGTTCCTAAGTCCAAATTTAAGGCGGTTTCGGTACCGGGCGTAAAACTTAACTCCCCTTCCCAAGCGTTCTCCGAACTGGCCACTCTAACTTGAGCCTTTTTTGAAGTTATTCCGGTTTTTTTAAGCGGAGTGACCCCAAGGAGCTTCCCATTTAAATAAACTTGGGCAACAGTGTTACCGGTCGCGACCGACAAAGAACCACTGGCAAAGAGCATCGTTTGCGGTAGAACTTTTATGTAAACAAAGACCCCCAGCGCCACCAGTAGTAATAAACTAAAAACAATTGCTATAATGCTCTTGGAATTCATTGCTAAGATTATAGTACAACCTGGCCACGTCGCCAAGCGGTAAGGCAAGGGTCTGCAAAACCCTTATGCGGCGGTTCGATTCCGCCCGTGGCCTCCATTAGAAACTCTTACGAACGAAGTGAGTTAGAGTTTCTTATGCCCTCCGTAGCCCCGAAGGGGCTTCGTAGGATTAAAACCATTAAACCTAAGTTATGCAGAAAAACTTGTAGAAATTCCCAAAAGTCAGGTTTTGGAGTCTATATACAACGCCGCTCGAAAATATTTAAGGCGGCGGAAGAGGGGGAGCAGGGGTGAATTCCGCCGCGGCCGCCGTCTTCTCCATGTTATGAATTAATAAGTTCGTAAATGGGGTTTATTTCTTCTGGATTATAAGGATCAAGCTGAAGAAGTCGTTCGTAAAAACCTTCTCCATAAGTCTGATCGAAAACTATTTGAACATAATCTTCGGCTGCTTCGTTTCCAATTCTGGCATACATTAGATTATCAAAAGCTTTATCCCGATTTGGTAATCTTTCAATTAGCATCCGCAGTGCTATCCCTATGTAATTTAAGTGCTCAGTTGGTCTATCCTCCGGCTTAAGCTCACCTGTAGAATACAAGTAGTTAGTGTAAGTTATTGACGCTAGGCCTTCCTCTAAAAACCGTCCTTGGAGTGACCCTTTTGGATCGTTCTCAAACCCACGCGCTAAGATTTGACTACCGTCGTTTTCTATTTCATGCATCCCAGTATTGTGAAACATCTCCTCGAAAATCAATTTAAAATTAAACTTGGGATCATCTTCAACCAACAAAGCGTAACCTGCTCTTAAGTCACTTCTATAAAGCCCACGACTTGGCCTGCTTGGATCATCCAGCTCTAATCTAGAGGCAGCGGCCTGGAATCGCTGTACAGACTTTGGTGGAACTATATAAATAGGATCCTCCTCGTAATCTTCTGCCACTGGAACATGTCTTCCCAAATATCGCCTGATGACATCTTTTTCTTGATCATAAAGTCCATTTTCGTACCCAAAAGCTTTCAACATTCCTATGTTTTGACTGAGCCACATCTCATGAATTTCGGATTCTGTGTAATGTGTGTCTTCCGGCTGCGGTTTTAATTTTAGCTCCTCCGGAAATACACCTGTCTGCTCATATGGTAAATCCTCTTCGTGAGGTAAAACTAAAAAAGTTGGCTTGTAATCTTCTGGGGAAAGTCTTCTTTTAAAAGCTTTTACGGAATCGTTACCAACAAAATTTCCCAACTTACCTATTACTTGCCTCACTAGTCTAGTAGACAACCAATCTAAAGTCTCTTTATCAGTTAGCTCTTCTTGAGAGAAATCGAACTCACTAGCATATGGAGCTTCAGCCTTAACTTTTTGGATAAATTCCTGTGGGTCATTTTCGTTTTGTAGTCCTTCAGCATAAGGAGAATGCACCATCTTAGCTAAAGCTAACATTCTGTCCAGCCGCTCATTCCGAGTCGCCTCATCTGGCATATCTAAAAACTTTCGGGCCATTACTAACCAATGAATACCAACATCAATTTTTAAGGCGCCCTCAGGTAAAGTTATTGAGTCCGCCTTACCATCAATTAATGATTTATACATTCGAGAAAGTGCCCTGGGAGCCGGAAAACGAGTCCCAGCCACATAAAAGAAATCCTCACCGTAACCTTGAGCTAAATAATCCTGCTCGATACTAAGTACATGCCGACCATGAAGATTTTGGTAAGGATCTGCGGAAGCCTCGGTAGAATTTTGAAAATACGTTGATAGAGCATTAAAGGATAGTACTAAGCCGTCTTTCGTTAGTAGCACCTCATTAAATGATTGATCACGATTACCAAGATATTCTCTGAGCCCATCCGACCCTCCCTGGTAAATTCTCTCTACATCCTTAGGTTCTACATTGTATTTACCTTTTAACACTTGGGTCTCGATGGTATTTCTTTCGCGCGGCCCAAAAACTACTAAATCCACATCGCTCACCGGCAGCTCATCTTCTACTGGTAAACCTAATGCTATTTTAGTTACGACTCTTGCCAAACCTCCCTTAAAACCAACTTCACCGGTATCAGTTTTTTCCGGCAAAGGAAACTCAAAAGTACCTTTAGGTGAAGTGATAACCAATTTTTCACCAGTTATAAATAATGTTGTAGCCCCAGAAGCCAGAGTATTTACCTGATCAGCTTCTAATTTCTCCATCGGAATTAACACTCCCTTATGATGCGGAACTTTTTGCTCACCTTCGATAAGCACCGACTGCTCATTTATCTGATACAGTACAAAATCGTAATTAATCGCCGCCGCAAGTAATGCCTCCGCGTTCGGGTTTTCGGCAGTCCCTTGATTTGCAACATCCTGATGAACTACATGCAAACTATAGTCTAAGTATTGCACCAAAGGATTTATGTACTTCTCGCAAAAAATCCAACGCGGATCAGTCCCTCTTTTCTCACCTGTCATATCAAAGACTGTTTGACTAACAGCACTAAAACCATCCTGCATCGCCTGAGGATAATCCTTAACACTTTCAACGGCCTTTAATCGCTCGGTTACATTGGTAGTTAGTAGTTCTTCGAATAATCCTCGAATTTCTTGTCTCTCAGTACGATTCAAACCTCGGAAAACATCTCGATTTATTGGCGCCTCGATCTCTGGTGGTTTTTGATCCAGTTCCGGGGTTAAATAATCAAGACCTGAATCTTCGAGCATTCCAGCCATTCGAATCGAAGCATCCTTCCGATTTCCGAATGCTAAAAACTTTTTAGGACCAGTGGATTCAATCTTGTAAATATAGTATGGCCCAAAAAGTCTAACCAGATCAACATCTAATTTCTTTTCTTCCCTTAGTCTACTTAGCACTGCTTCATCAATAGGCTTTGGTGCAATTAGGGCTGGTTCGTAAAAAACACTATTTAGTTGGCCAACTTCTTGCGGCGTCATCCGATCGGGGTAACTTACAGATTGAGGCTCACTGATGTTAACAGGACCACCGAGGTCACCCTCCTTAAAAAAAGCTGGGTGTGGTTCCTGAACTAAAACTAACAAAGGCCTACTAAGCTCCGGCAAAGTTTCAGGACCCGATTTTGTTTCAACTCTTTGAGTTTCTTGAAGAATCTCTGATGGGATGTTTGATTCCGGTGTCGAAGTTTCTGAGTTGAGCACAACAAAAGTATACAAAGGAACGCCAACCGCCACAAGAGTTAAACGTTTTTCTAACTACTCAAGAGGAAGTTTTATTTGCTTAGCAGCGGAGCGATGGTTTAGTACCTCTTCAATTTCGTACTCAGTTTTTATTCCAGAATCAGAAACCCATTGCTTTTCTCTTAATTTAACTTCGAATATATCGTCCTTTGAAAAACTGTCTCTGTTTTCCTGAACACCATCTAAAAATTTTCTATCTTTAACAACCGCATAGAAGAAAGAAATGTCGTTCTAGTTTCGTCTTTAAGCGGTTCGTCCTGAACATCTGGCGTTTTAAAATAATCTTTTTGATCAGTACTGATACTATTAATCTTCCCACCCTGTTCTGTTGCGAAAGTTTCTATACCCTCTTTTGATAACGGTTCTGTTATTACTTTTTGAAGAGATGTTCTAATCTTTACACTTGCATATAAATCAATGACTTTTTCTTCTGTCACAATATTTTCTTCATCAACGTAAATTGTAGCCTTACCATTATCTTTAGTTATTTTCTTTATTTTCCTATTGCGTAATAGAACAAGAAGTCCAATTAGACCAGAACCAGGTAAACCAATAAACCCTAAAAGTCCTAATAAATTACATGCAGCACTTACGCTATCAGAGTTAAGGGCGGATATTAGATCGTGTAGCGGTTGTTGAATTACTGAAAATTCAATCCCGAAAGATCCTGTTTTAAAAGATCCTTTAACATTAACCTGAACTTTACTCTTGTCGCCATAAACAATGGTATTCGCCTCATCGAGCATATCGCTAATAGCCAGAAGAGCCGGAGCTAAATCCCTAACGTCCATCTCATGAGACTGTAATATTGGGCCGTCGTAAATTACACTGAAATATTCCTTTTGGGGCATGCTAATAATCTAGTGGATATTTAAGTTGAGTTCAACAACTACTTCCTCAATTGCTTTTTAAAGACGCCTTGGCCGTATTTAATCACTTGGCCAACTTTAGAAACCGTCGCTATACTCGTGCCAACTTTAGCCGCGATTTTGATATGCTGCGCCAAATCCTTGACCACACTTTCTACTGCATCTACAATCAAACTCGTGAACGTCCAATCTCCCGATCCCAAAATTTTAATGGAAGATGGCTGGAAGGCCCGTGAGAATTACGAATTTAAGCAGTCAGAAAAACTTCTTACTGTGGCAAAAAGTCTTTTTGAAAAGCAGAAGGACTGGCAGAATGTTACCGAATGTTTAAACCATCTTGCATATCTTCGCCAAATGCAGGCTTTTGATCTTTTAGTTCAAGGCCGAAAGTTTGCCGCCGAATCACTAACCGTCGCCAGAAAAGAGTCCGTAGACCAAGCACTCCCCAATCGAGCCAACCAAACAATTCTTCGCTGGCTGGGAGAATTTGAACAAGCTGACGAGTTTGCTAAGGTGCTAGTTAATAGTATTAACACAAACTCAGCCGCTAGGGCGGAGGCCCGCGGAAGTTTAGCTCTTATTTTAATGCGTACGGGAAAAATTAATGAAGCGAAGAATGAGATTGAACTAGCTTTTAGAGAACTCGACGAAGGCTGGGAAAAGGAACGAATGCCGCACAAAATGATCTGGAAAACAAAACTTCTGATAATCGCTTCTCTTATTGATTATAATCTTGGTAACAAAAAGGACGCTAAAATTAGAGCCGCCAAGGCCCTAGCTCTATCCAAAGAGCACAATCTTAAAATGCGGTTGGCAGAGGCGGAAGAACTGCTAAAGCTATTTAGCTAGCTCGCCCAACTCACATTGGCCTTCGTCCACTCCAAAATCTTCTTTGTATCTCCAAAGCGATCGCTGCTACCAAGCACCACGACTATAAAATCGCGATCGCGGAGGTGGTAAGCAGTAACGAGACATTGACCGGCTAAATCGGTGTTGCCAGTTTTAACACCAAAAACGCCAGGATAAACTCCTAAAAGCTCATTGGTGTTAACCAGTGACCGCATTAAGTTTGAATTTTGACCGGGTACTAAATAAGTTTTGGTACCGACGACAGTCTTAAAAGTTTCATTTTGCAAAGCAGATTTGGCGATAACGGCTAAATCCCAAGCCGAAGCATTATTTTCTTTCCAAGAACCATCGTCAAACCCAATCGGATTCTCAAAGTGAGCATTAGCAATTCCTAAAGACTCGACGTAAGTATTCATAGCCGCAACGAAGGCTGGTTGACCGCCTGGATAATTGGAGTAAACAGTGCAAGTAGCATCAGTATCGGAGACGAGGAGCATCGCATAAAGCAAATCTTTAAAAGAAATTTCTTCGCCGGGATAAAGTCCTGAATTATTGCCGTTTAAGCCAACACAACTTTTAGGCGTGATTAGTTTTTGATCTAAAGAATAAGTTTGCAGTCCCACCATCGCCGTTACTATTTTAGTCGTTGAAGCCGGCTCGGTTTCGGCGGTTGCTTCCCGACCATATAGAACTTTTAAAGTCGCTAAATCGGCTACAATGACTTGCTTAGCCGAAATCGAAGCGGCATTAAAATCAGCCGCAATTTTAAACCGCGGCTCGACCGGTCGAATTAGTTCTTTGAATGACGGGATCGCTACCGGTTGGTTTTGAATGCCTTCGACCAATCCTTGCGTAATTTGATTCCCGCCAGTATTACGAATAATAATAACAGCAACTACAACCGCAGTTAAGCAAAAAGTTAAAGAGGAACGCCACCAAAAATCTGGGGATTTAGGAAGTTGAGTTTTTGGCATTATCTAATTCTAGCTCTTTTTATTCTCTGTGATTTCCAAAGATAATTCTTTAAGTTGTTTAGGGCTAACCTCAGTTGGCGCGTCCATGACGGCTGTTTTACCGGTTGAAGTCATCGGGAAAGCAATGGCTTCTTTAAGTGAAGTTTCTCCGGCCAAAATCATGACCAAACGATCAAGACCCAAGGCAATACCACCATGCGGCGGCGTTCCTAAATCAAAAGCTTTTAACATATGACCAACGTTACCCTCTATTTGCTCGTCGGTGTAGCCCATGATGTGATAAGTCGCCCGCAATACTTCCGATTTATAGGCGCGAAGACTTCCGCCACCAACCTCGTAGCCATTACAAACTAAATCATATTGAGTCGTTAAGATCTCATCGATATGTTCGCCGTTCATATGCCAATCTAAGTGCGCGTCCAAGGGGCGGCTAAAAGGGTTATGGGTAAAAGTCCAGCCACTTTGACCGTCTTCAACCTCCGCTTTATCCGTCTTATTTACTTTCTTAAAAAACGGAAAGCGCACCACCCAAGCAAAAGCTAAGACGTTATCCTTCTTCTCTTCATCAGTTCGTAAATCGAACTTATCGGCTCCGTATTTAGCAATCGCGTCACTGTAGTTAATAACCGGAAACGGATCGGTTTGTAGTTTTCCGCCGACAGAAGTGATAGCTTTTTTAACAATGTCCTCGATAGTATTACGAACGTCTTCCTCGGCCACGAAACTCATTTCTAAATCTAGTTGCGTAAATTCGTAGCCGCGATCGGCCCGTAAATCCTCGTCACGAATACACTTAGCAAATTGAAAATAGCGCTCAACACCTGCCGTCATTAAAAGTTGCTTATATTGCTGAGGACTTTGAGGTAGTGCATAAAACTTCCCAGGATTGCCACGGGAGGGCACTATAAAATTACGAGCCCCTTCTTTGGTTGGGAATGACAACAGTGGCGTTTCGACCTCAACAAAATTATGGTCATAAAGACCGTCACGTAAAGCTCGCGTTAAGTTTGACCGCAGTATTAATATCTTATGCATTCGCTCGCGGCGAAGATCTAAATAACGATACTTAAGTCGCACCTCTTCGTGCAATTCACTACCGTCAGTGTCTAAAGGAATAGGCAGTTCAGAGGCTTTGTTGAGAATTTGATAAGATGTAACCTCCAGTTCAATTTTACCTAAAGCGATATTGGGATTAATCATCCGTTCACCACGTAATTTGACTAGTCCAACGATTTCCACGACCGATTCCGTTGAGAGTTCTGACATTTTACCAACCCCAACACACTGAATCTTCCCGGTAGTATCACGTAAATCAACAAAAGTAATTTTACCGTGATCCCGTTTAGAATCTACCCAACCGAGTAATTTAATTTCTTGACCAACTTTCGATTCTGTTTCGTTAACCATTGTTCTTTCCATAGCATAGGTAATATAGCAAAAAGGCGTTCTGGTGTACACTATTTACGTGATTGCTTTCATTGATGAATCAGGTACCAATAAACAAGATGGGCACTCAACAATGGCAGTGGTGTATGTAGAAGTAATAAACAAAGAAATATTTGAAAAGGAGTTTTCAATAATTCTTAAGGAGTTGAATATACAGGAATTTCACTGGGCAGATCAAGGTTGGAAAGTTCGACGAAAGTTTATTGAGAGGGTTATCAATTTAAATTTCTTTTTTAAAGTGGCTGTGTTTACAAATCCATCGAATCCTGGAAAGATGCTGGAAATTGTTTTTCAACATTTAATTGTCGAGGAAAATATCCACTTTATATTTATTGATGGTAAAAAACCACGACGATATGAAAACGAATTAAAAAGAGTCTTACGATCCAAGGGTATAACTGTCAAAAAGTTGCGAACTGTTCGAAGTGAGACTGGCTATTTTGGTGTTCAGTTGGCCGACGCTCTTGCTGGACTAATTCGGTATTTTGAAGATAACCCAAAAGCAGAAGATGCTAAAGATCTTATACTTAAAGTACAAAGATCTAAAAGAATTTTTGCCAAATATATCTTTTCAGGACAATAAAAAAGCCCCGCAAATGCGAGGCCAGTTGGTCCGACTAGACTCCTACCAACTGGCAGGAGACTTTCCCACACGGGGATTTGTCACCGGTAACTTGTTATAGGGGTATAATACCATATAAATATATTCAAAGCGAATAATACAATATTTATGAACCTAAAAGATTTAATATTTAAAAACGTTCTAGACGCTGTTAACGCACTTTATGGCGACGCCGTTACTCTGGTGTTACCAAAGCTTGACGTGACCTATCCCCCAAATTCTGACTTTGGCGACTACGCTTGCAATGCGCCCTTAATTATTGGTAAAGAACTTCACAAAAATCCGATGCAAATCGCTACAGAAATTATCGCTAAACTTCCTAAAGACAACAAAATCGCCAGCGTCACCGCGGCCTCCCCCGGCTTTCTCAATTTCAAAATAGCAAAAGGGACAACCCAGGCCGTTGTTAATCAAGTCATCAAGGACGGCAGCGACTACGGAACGTTGACCCCAGAAAAGCCTTTAAAGATTCAAGTAGAATTCGTGTCTGCCAACCCGACCGGACCGCTTCACATCGGCAACTTTCGAGGGGGACCACTTGGTGACAGTCTCGCTAGTGTTTTACAAAAAGCGGGGCACCAGGTTGAGCGTGAGTATTATCACAACGATTTAGGCAACCAAGTCAAAAAATTGGGGGAATCGATTGTTTACCGAATTAACGAGATCCAAGGAAAACCCACCGGCGAATTTCCGGAGGGTGGTTATAAAGGAGAATATGTAACAGATTTAGCTAAAAAAGTCATCGAAAATCATACCTCGCCTACCCCCCATACAACCCCTACCACCCTTACGGATCCAATCGAGCTTGGTAAATACGCCGTAGATTATTTCCGCGACCAAGCTTTGGAACTTTGCCGAACCGCCGATATCCACTTCGATAACGTAACAGCAGAGTCAGATGCGATTGATAAAGGCTGGACCAAAAAATCACTGGAGCAACTCCAAAAAGGCGGTTATCTAAAAGTCGCTGACGGCGCCACCTGGTTCGCCCCCTCCGACAGCTTTCTTGAAGACCGCGAGTGCGTGGTTATTAAATCGAGCGGCGACTACGATTATTTTAGCAACGACATTGGCTATCACCAAAACAAATTCGAACGGGGCTTCGATAAAGTCATCAATGTGTGGGGTGCTAACCACCACGGCCACATTCCTCGCATGAAGGCTGCCATGGAGGCCTTAGGAATTGACCCGAATAGACTTGAGGTTCTGCTCTATCAATGGGTAACACTCATTAGAAATGGCGAAAAGATTGGGATGAGTAAACGAGCCGGCAACTTCGTTTTAGCCAAAGACGTTCTGGCCGAAATTGGCAGTGATGCTTTACGGTTTACGTTTTTAACCAGAGATGCATCAACGCCGCTTGAATTTGATGTTGAACTGGTTAAAAAGAAAGCTCGAGAAAATCCGGTTTACTACGCTCAATATGCCCACGCCCGGATGATGAGTATTTTAGGAAAGTCCGATGCTCCTGTTGTAGAAACCTCAAAGGTGGAGTTGCTGACGACTCAGGAAGAACTGAATATTTTAAAACATCTGAATAAATTTTCGGAATTAATCGCCGAAATCGCAGTGACCTATGGAGTTCATCAACTCACTAACTATGCACTAACACTGGCTGACTTGTTTCACAAATTCTACGAAACCAGCCCCGTCCTCGCTGCCCGCAACGCAGACATAACCAAAGACCTTTCCGAAGCCAGAATTGCTTTAGTCAAAGCCACCCAAACCGTCCTCAAGGAAACCCTGCGCCTCCTCGGCGTCTCCGCCCCAGATCATATGTGAAACACAAACTAGTCATTCCGGGCCTGACCCGGAATCCAGTAACTCCAATCCAAAAATAATTGTAGAGACGCAACATGAGCCAAAGGCTCCCCTTTGGGGTTGTGTCTCGAGCTTCGTGACGCCTCAATCGGTCGAGGACGACGCATGCGTCGTCCCTACATGATCTAAAGGAGGCCTCCCCCTCAACATTGTAGGGACGGGGCATGCCCCGTCCTCGGTGATAACGAGCAAATGATATAATCTTTGTAGTTATGCACAGGGAACCACCAGAAATAATTAAGCAAGTTGGTTTTGATTTTCATTGGGAAGAAAGTAAAGTCTGGGCCCTGGACTTACCAATTGAGGAAATACCAATCTCAGAATTAGAGTGGCATTTTGATGTCCCATTTTGGTTTATGCCGGGTGGTTATTACGATTTAAAACCTAGAGATGTTATTAACAATAAAATCCTGTACGAAAAAGAATACGAAAGAACCATGAACTCAGATCTTAAATATCCATTAGACATAATGCTGTGGAAAGGAAGGTGGCTGTTGCTAGATGGTCTACATCGTTTAGTTAAGGCTTATATTTTGGGGCGGAAAACAATAAAGGTCAGAAAAGTTCCAACCAGCGCAATCCCATTAATCTCCTGAAGTCACACTGGTGTGCGCCATAAATGTCGCCACTACAGATGGATCGCCACGTTTTTAATATCCTTAACAATCAACTCGAGCGACCTTCTCCCCTGCCATTCGTTCTTCGACAGCGTGTAAGCGACGTCGACTTTGGCTCCAGGCTTAAGCTCAGCCTCCGTCTCCCCCATTCCAAAACCGACAGCTCGAAATGAAGAGTTATTTGACCGCAGCATAAGGCTCAGATGTTTGTTAGTTGAACCCATTCTTCGGACGTCGACAACGGTGACGCCATTAGAGCAGAAGACTGGTTCAGGATTACCAAGTCCAAAAGGTTCGAACTGGCTGACAAGGTCATAAAGTTCCCAGGCAACAACGTCCAAAGGCAGACACAAGTCGACCTTTAAATCAGGGGTTAATAATTCTTCGGTTAAAATCTCTTTCGAATAAGCCTGCAACGCCTGCTCAAACTCCGGCAGGTTGCTAGTTTTTATAGTAAAACCGGCCGCGGCGGGATGTCCCCCAACGTTTTCTAACAAGTGTGAGGCGCTGCGTAAAGCTTCGACAATATTAAAGCCAGTGATAGACCGAGCGGAACCTTTAGAAAACTCTTCACCAATCGAAACGACGACCGTTGGACGATGATATTTTTGGCAGAGCTTTCCAGCCACCAGCCCAATAACTCCTTCGTGATAACTCGAATCACCAGCGACGATGACCGCAGAATCAGCTTTTTCGACCAGCAAATTTTCGGCGTGCGATAGCATTTCGGCCGTTTTGGCCTGCCTCAAATTATTCACTTCTGACAACTTCAAAGCCAGGTCATGAGCTTCAGTTTCATTAGTAGTACAAAGTAACCGCAGGCTGTCCAAAGCTGTCTCTAGTCGACCTGAAGCGTTTAGGCGGGGCCCCAGGGCCCACCCAACCTCATAAACACCCAAGTTTTTACCTCGAAGCCCTGCGACCTCCCGAAGCGCTTGCAGGCCTATTCTAGAAGACTTATTTAGCATCACTAGGCCTTTTTTGACGAGCGATCGGTTTAGACCAGTCAAAGGCTGCAAATCAGCAATCGTCGCTAACGTGGCCAAATCAAGCCCCGTTGACCCGGGCAACAATGCTTGAGCTAAAAAGTAAGCGAGCCCTCCAGCGCACAGCTTTTCCGACCATAAAAATTGGCACTCCGGCAACTCATTTTCCGGTTTTTGGTGATGATCTATTACTAAAACTTTGAACCCAAGCTCTGTGGCTTCTTCCACTGATTTTACTGCGGTAATACCGCAATCAACCGTGATTAGCAAACCTAATTTACCTTGAGCCTGTCGAAGGGTTCCCCCTAAACTTTCGGCTAATTTACCACACGCCACAACAGAACTACTACTAAGACCGTATCCGTCTTCAAACCGATTCGGTATATACGGCCGGCAGTTTTTATATCGCAAGCCACGATAAATCGTCTCCCATAAAATCGCCGTCGCACTAATCCCGTCAACATCATAGTCACCGTGAATAATTATTGGCAGATTACTAGAAATTGCTTCTTTGATAAGAGCTAATGCGGCTGAAAGATCATTGGGCGACAGAACAGATAAAACATCCAACTCCACATCCGTTAAATCCGCAAAAAAATCCGTGGAAATCCTTAGGTCGTCGAGACCCCGATTTTTAAGCAGGGCCTCTTTGATGTCAGCTAAGCTTGATGAAGAGCAACTATTTAGAACGCGCCAATTTTTGGCGGGTAAGGATTTCATGCCAAATTACTAAAATCGGAGAAGCGGTAAACATGGATGAGTAGGTCCCGGAAATAGTGCCAACTAAAAGTGCAATCGCAAAAACCCGAATCGTGTCTCCCCCAAGAATGACGAGCGCCAGAAGCATGAAGATAATAGTTAAAGAATTGTTGAGTGATCGTACCGAAGTTTCGTTAAGCGCAGTGTTAACAAGTTCTGGTAAAGATTTCCCAGGCATCACCCGAGTCAGTTCCCGAATTCGGTCGTAAACAACCACCGTGTCATGCGTTGAGAACGACAAAATAGTGAGGACTGCCGTGACATAAAGAGTATCGACTTGAATCCCGAAGAAATGGCCAAGTATGGAAAATACTCCTAGGATGACTAGGGTATCGTGCAACATGGCTGCGATCGCCGCCACCCCAAAGAGCCGATCATGGAAACGGTAAACAATGTAAGCCATGATCAGGAAGGCCGCGAGAATTATAGCGGCTGCGGTCTTGGTGATTAGCTCTTGACCAAGGAGTGGGCCGATGGTTTCAAAGCTAACGTCGGTGACCGCTCCGAATTTCGCCGTCAGCTCTTTGGTAATCGACGTCTTTCGTTCTTCGGTTAGTGGCTTGAGCTTAAGTGACAAGTCATCAGGCTTGACGACCGTCAAAGACACTAATTCCCCAGTCTTACTATCGTCAAAGTATTTCTTGACTTCAGTAGAAGCGACAGTTTTAGAAAACTTTAATTCCCAGACCGTGCCGCCGGTAAAATCAATCGCCGGCTTGAGTCCCCAAAGCACCAATGAGATAAGACCGGGCACGATGACAATTCCAGAGATAATAAAATATAAATATTTATATTTAAGAAAGTTAATCATAAATCTATCGATAAAATAATCGCACTAAAGTCCGTGTCACCACAATTCCGGTAAACAATGATATCGCAATTCCCAAGGCTAACGTTAATGCGAAACCACGAACGAGACCGGAGACGTTTAAGAAAGACCAGTTAAAAGGATTAAAAAGCACAAAACAAGTGATCAAAGTACAAACGTTAGCATCGCGAATACTTTCCCAAGCCCGCTTAAAACCAAGTTCCAGGGATAAAATACGAGGGCGACCCATCCGTCGTTCCTCTTTAATGCGTTCGAAGATTAAAATGTTGGCGTCAACCGCCATCCCAATTGATAGTAGAAAACCGGCGACACCGGCCAGAGTTAAAGTCACAGGAACTAATTTGTAGACGGCGAGCGAAATGACACCATAAATAATCAAAGCTACATCCGCCAATATTCCTAATTTCCCATAGTTCCCTATCATGAAAATGCCAACGATGAGCAAACCAACAAGACCGGCGAAAATGCTTTTTTGGACGGAGTCCGTGCCCAAGGTTGCAGAGACCTGCTTCTGGGAAATCAAAGAAATCGGTACCGGCAAAGCCCCGGCTGAGAGTTGAATTGCTAAGCTTTTAGCTTGATCGACTGTGAACTTGCCGTTAATAACTGCTTGCCCACCGCTGATTTCCTGATTCACATTGGGGGCGCTAACGAGCTGATCATCTAGATAAATCGCTAGCGGCTTCCCAACATTTCTTTTAGTAATTTCTTGAAATTTGGTGGCACCGGTATCAGTAAAAACTATTGAGACTTCCGGTTCATTGGTATCCGGCGCGAATGCTAGAGCCGCTGATTTAAGTTCTTTGCCAGTTAAGCCCGTTGGCACCATTTGGGCCGACTCCGAAGCGCCTTGTAGCTCTCTAAAATCCAATACAGCCGTCTTCCCTATTAACTTAAGGGCTTCATCAACATTAGAAAGTCCCGGTAGTTCTACAGTGATCCGTGACTCTGACCCAACGTGTGAAGTCTGAACTAACGGTTCAGAAACTCCGAAGAAGTTAACCCGCCTATCGATAACAGCTTTGACGGCATCCAGAGCCGTTGCTTGATCTGATTGCGTAATACCAGTCATATCCGCCTTGTAAACGATTTGGACACCTCCCGACAAATCCAAACCTTTTTTAATTTTTAAATCGCGGATGAAGCCTGGCAAGTTTATAGCGTAGCCACCAATTGACGTGTTTATATTTATAGGACCGTAAGCGAACTTAAGTGGAATTTTGGGAAGATCCACGAGCAGCGCTGCCGCGCTTGTCGCGACAATAAAAAGCAAGGTCCAAGAATAACGACTCATTCTAAATTTCATATTTGAGAATCACTTGAAGAAACTGCAATATTTTTCTTCGTCTCCACATAATATCACACGGGCTTGTCCAAGCGCCCCTACTAAAAGAGGGTCGTGACGAGTTTTTTGAAAGCCAAATTCATCCTCAGAAAGAGCCATAAAATTAATTTCTTTACCCAAAAAAGCCTCCTCTTTTTTAACCAGTGATTCCAGGGCTTGCTGGTTTAAATTGCCCACTACCATTAAATCAACTTGATTACGCGAAGATGCTCTACCCTTTATAAATTCCAGTGATAACATCGCGAATTTAATATTTCCTAAACTTTCTCGATTTTTAAGAATTTCTCCGCCCAAGCCATATTCACAAGAAAAAAGTTTAATTAACGGATTTAAATAATAAAAACCGGGGTTAGTTTCGTAATAAAGTCGATTACCACTGTGCCTTTTTTTAAGCATTCCGGCATCGGATAAGTGCATTAATTCTCGACGGACGGCGTTGATTTCGGTCCCCACCATACGGCCTAAATCTCGAATGTGAAAGGAAGCCTTGGGAGTTAATAAAAATTTAGCCAATATTTCTCGCCGAATTTTAGAGGTAATAAAAACTTCCAACATAATTAACTTGCGAGAGGACTAATAATATCTTTAGGCGCTACACTTAAAGCCCCACTTTGATAAATAAAATAGCCACCAACAACTATTACGATTAAAGCTACAACTACTAGCCAAAACCAGAGTCGTTTATAAACCGGCGGCGTTTCCTCTTCAAAGAAAATTGAGGTCACTTTCGTTTTTGGATCTAAGGAATCACTCACACTTGTAATTTACTCGTTAATATTAGTTTTGTCACTAGGTAAAGTTATAAGAGAGTTTTAGAGTACCGATTGTCTTCATTAATGATGTGGTAGAATAAGTTATGCCTCAAAAGACAGATGCCGGTAAATTAAAAAGAGAAAATGAAATCTTGCGGGCCGAAATTAACGCTCTCCGCAGCTCCGTGCGACCAAACTCAAACAATACTTTTTCGTCCTCTATTTCTAAAACTGGTCAAGTATCCAAAGAGCTGAAGTCCGATCTTCGAAATGACACTTTAGTCTTAGACTTTAAATATTTACGCAGTGATCTTACTCGCACGATGATTTTAACAAGCCTAGCGACCATCGCCGTCATTGCGCTCTCTATCTTTGAACCTAAAACTCCCTTTATCCACCAATTAATAAGCTCAATAAATATTTAACATCAACTTGTCATTCCGGGCTTGACCCGGAATCCAGTCACCCCAAAATGAATTCTAATTACCAATTTTTGATCAAAATCGGTTTAAAAATTAAAAATTTAAATCTGTTACTGGATTCTGAATCAAGTTCAGAATGACGGATTGGTTGACCCTTGCTACTTTCTATTTCATGTTCCATACTTATATAGATGGCCCTAGCAAAAGTGCTTTCCGGAACTACAGTTGGTCTTGAGAGCACACCGATCAACATTGAAGTCAGTATCGAAGAAGTCGGCTTTCCGGCATTTACAATCGTCGGCATGGCCGACAAAGCCGTTGAAGAATCTCGCGAACGGGTCCGCAGTGCTATAAAAAGTTCCGGTTTGGAATTTCCCAGGCACCGAGTAACAGTAAATCTAACGCCCGCTGACCTACCCAAACGTGGCGCCTCGTTTGACCTGCCCATCGCCATTGGAATCTTAATTGCTTCCGGCGCTCTCGAAATTGAAGTCAAGGACGCCTTATTTTTTGGTGAGTTATCACTTGACGGTTCGTTACGACATACCCCAGGAGCAATTACACTGGGAACACTTTGCGAAAAATTAAACATTCCCAATTTATACTTACCGGAAACGAATGCGTTAGAAGCCTCTTTCATCAGTGGCATTAAACCCTTCGGTGTTTTAAAGCTTAGTGACCTCGTCAAGCATCTCGCCGGTGATAACAACCTAATAGCCACTCCCACGCATGATTTTAACGAACTGATCAACGCTGAAATTACGTACCCACTTGATTTTAAGGAAGTTCGCGGCCAAGAACAGGCTAAAAGAGCGCTCGAAATCGCTGCGGCCGGTGGCCACAATGTGGCTATGAAGGGGCCTCCCGGCAGTGGCAAAACGATGCTCGCCCGCGCTCTTCCCTCAATTCTTCCGAAGTTGACACCTAAAGAAGCCTTTGAGGTCACGAAGATTTATTCGGTAACTGGGAATTTGCCGGCTGAAGAGTCGTTTATGAAAACCCGGCCATTTCGCAGCCCCCACCACACGACATCCAGAATTGGCCTTGTTGGCGGCGGCTCCCACCCCACCCCTGGCGAGATTTCCCTAGCTCATCGCGGTGTTTTATTTCTCGATGAGTTTCCGGAATTAGATCGTGCGACGCTGGAAGCATTAAGACAGCCTTTAGAGGACGGTTTTGTTTCGGTTTCCAGGGCGGCGGGGACCATGGTCTTCCCTTCCAAATTTATCTTAATAGTCGCCAGCAACCCCTGCCCTTGCGGCAATCTTGGAAGTTCTAATCGCAAATGTATTTGTAACGCGCATCAAATAGAAAATTATAAAAAGCGCATTTCCGGCCCTATTTTGGACCGCATTGATATTCATTTAGAAGTGCCGGCCGTGGAAATCGATAAATTAGTGGGAAATAATATCGTGGCCGCTGAGGATAGTACAGCAGTAAGGTCACGAGTCCAAGCAGCCAGGGACCGACAAGAGAAACGTTTAAAAGACGCTGGGCTAACCTGTAATGCAGAAATGTCGACCCGCCATATTAAAGAGTTTTGTGAAATTAGTAACGACTCTCAAAATCTGCTCAAGACCGCCGTCGCCAATATGGGCCTCTCCGCCCGCGGCTATTTTCGCATCCTCAAAGTTGCCCGCACAATAGCCGATCTCGCCGGCAGCGACACGATTGAAACCCCAATGATTGCGGAAGCTTTGCAATACAGAACTCAGACGTAACCACACGCTGTAGTGGTGGCATTTATGACGCGCGTCAATCGAATGTGAGGGCGAATCATGATTCGCCCCTACGCCGTGCTTTTTGTGACCTCCTTCCAAACATGTAGGGACGGGGCATGCCCCGTCCTCGGCAAATAGAAAATAAAGCATAGGCCAGTTACGATTGTGTTAGCATATAAGTTATATGACAGTAAACAGCAATGAAAAAAATGGAGTGGTTTCCAGAGAAAAATCGGAACAACTAGAGAGAGAGAAAGAGAGAGAGAGAGAGCTTACAAATCTTACAGCACACGAAGCTGGGCATATTCTAATCTCCGCTAAAGAGAAAATCCCGATAATGAAAGTGAATCTTAGCCTTCATAATGGTGGTAGTGTTGTCTGGGACGACTTAACTCACGCCTCAAAGAAAGATCGCGCAATTGCGTATGCCGCTGGTTTTGCTAGCGAGATGCGTCTTTTGGATGACGAAACAGTGAAAAAATCTGCTAGGTCGTCTGGTTTCGTCACGGATTCAAGAAGACTGGATGATTTAGGATACACAACCCAAGAGCAGAAGGTCGCACTAGTTATTGCCGCTAGTAAGGTTCTACAAAGTAATTCTGAGCAGCTACTTAATATCCAAAGGGCGTTAACTGAACGTTTTTTGAAGCAAGTCGAACGAGGAGAAGACGTTCTTGAACTAGACAAACAAGAAATTAAAGAAATTATTCAAGAATCCGAAGCAGTTGCGGGCTCAGCAGGCTGAGCTCCTACGCTTGTTGAGATCGTTTACTGGATTCCGGGGTCAGGCCCGGAATGACGAGTTGTTTATTGCCGGGAGCTCGTAAGCCAGATTCTGTTTAAGCAGCATCTATCTATGCCCCATCTTCCAACCTCGCCAAAGATAGCTGTAACGGTTGGGTCGTGGGTTGCCACTGGCAAGGATTACCGCGTTTCACCTCGCCCTTTGGGCGAACTCGTCTCTGTGGCTCTAGCTGTAACCTTACGGCTACCCTCAATTAAGAAAGTGCCATTCTTTGTGTGGTCTGGACTTTCCTCCCCTTCTGGCATTACACCAAAAAGAGTCACTGCCCGGCTCCCGGCGCCTGTATTATAACGCATTATTCATATTAAACAGAGAATTCTTATTCGGCTTTGGAGGAACTGTGCTCAATGATGTTCTTGATGACAATGTAGAGCGACAAGGTAACCGGGAGAGATAGAAAGGCCCCAACGACACCAAACAAACGACCACCAATTAAAAGAGCCAAGAGGGTGACTAGCGGATTAAGTCCCACTGCCTTTTTCATAATTCGAGGAATTACCAAATTCCACTGGACTTGCTGGACCAGTAAATACAAACCGCCAACTGCGATGCCCATAATCGGAGAAATCGAAAAACCAACGATCACGGCTAAAATAAAGGAAACAGTGGAACCAATGAATGGCACGAGTTCCCCGAGGAAAGCAAAGACCGCTAGTGGCACCGCGAACTCGACGCGAAGCAGCATTAGGCCAAAGAAAGTGGTCAGACCCACAAAGCCCATGCCGATTAATTGCCCCCGTAACCAACCACCCAAGCGCTGCTCGATTTCTTGAATTGTTTCGTTTGCCACGTGTTGATAGCTGGAACGGGGTAGCAGCCCCACGAAGATTTTTTTAAGATGGTCAAAATCAACCAGAATATAAGCCGAGAAAACAACGACTGAAAGGACCGAAACAGCCCCCGAGAGAACATCAATGGTAAATTTGATTAGGCCACCGGAAACGTTTCCCAGTTGTTGAGTTAAAGTATTTCCAAAATTCTGAAGAGCCGTGCTTACGGAAATAGACTTAAAGACAGTTTCCAGAAGCTTTGGAAATTGGTTAATAAAGAGTTCAGTTTGGCTAATTATTGGAGTGAGTGAGACCGCTATTAATCCGCCAAGAACCACTACAACAAGAAGTAGTGTTAGCAAAACCGCCACTGACCTTTTGAACTTTTTAGTAACCAAGAAATCTACAAAGGGAGAAATCACTAAAGCGATCATTAGAGCCACAAAGAGAAGCGCTAAGATTTCTTTAATTTGAATGAGCAGAAAAGCAACAACGACGGCCAGCGCGGTAAAAACTATAGTTTTAGGTGTAATAACGATATTTCTATCCATCTAGATATGATTCTACTTTATTTGTAAGCTCCTCGTCAAAGGTTTTTTTGGTTGTGTCAAACCAAGTCACTCCCGGCATTTTGCGAAAATACGTTTCCTGGCGCCGAATATAATCATGGATTTGATATTTAATCAGCTGCGGCATTTCTGAAATGCTAACCTCATCGGCGAGATACGATTTCACAACTTTATAAATCAGGCCGTTTAATTGCGGTGTGTTACCATATCCTTGGTCAATTAATCTTTGTGTCTCTTCGACCAAACCGACTTTTAGCGCCTCATCTACCCAAGCGTCAGCTCGAGGATAAAGGATTTCGTGTGGAGCGGTGAAGCCGAGAATTAATGAATGCGATATGTCATTCCGGGCTTGACCCGGAATCCAGTTACTGGATTCTGAATCAAGTTCAGAATGACGATTTTTCTCATTTGACACTTCAATAGCTCTCTGCAAACGCCTCGGATTATTTTTATCAACTCGCCCCCACGCCGCCGGATCAATCTCTTTTAACTTCGTTGACAACTCAGCCACAGACAACTTATCGAGTTCTTCGCGTAACTTTATGTTCGGTGACACGTTTGCCACACTTTTTAGGCCAAGCAACGTCTCCACATAAAACCCGGTCCCACCAACAATAAAAGGCACTTTCGCTCGCTTCCAAACATCATCTATGGTCACCTCAGCTTTATTTTTAAAATCCAAGGCCGAAAAATATTCACCGGGATTAACCACGTCATACATCCAAACTCGTGTATCATTAAAATCCCAGTGACCACCGGCCTTAGTAACGTCGACACGATCGGCTGACAAGGGCAGCTTCCCCGTCCCAATGTCCATACCTTTGTATAACTGCCGAGAGTCGGCCGAAATAACTTCGCCGTTGAATTTTTTACACAACTCCAATGCCTTCGAGGTTTTGCCGGAGGAGGTGGGACCTACTAGAACAATAAATTTATTTGAACGCATAACAAGCCTATCATTCCGGCTCCAAAGCCGAAAAACTCAGTTAAAAAAGTTTCTAATTTGAAATTTGAAATTCGAAATCAAGATCAAATTTGAAAATTTAAATTTTAATACATTTCAAATTGAATTCAAATTGTAAATTTAAAATTTTAAATTAATACTTTAGATATTTTCTTAATTAAATCTAGTACCTCCTTATGCCTCTGTCTTTTTACTTTCGACGGCACATCATCCATCATCGTCTCAGCCGCCACCGTCCCTTTCCGCGGCGAGTACATGGCTACAAATATTTGTTTAAACCCAACCTCTTTAATTAAATCTAAAGTGTGGCCAAACTGCCCATCTGTTTCGCCCGGAAAACCCACGATAATATCCGTCCCAATTCGTATTTCCGGCACTGCTTTTTTAATCTTCACGACTAACTCTAAATATTCTTCGCGGGTATGACGGCGATTCATCTTTCTTAGAATCTCATCATCACCACTTTGCACCGGCAAATGCAAATAGCGATCAACTTTTGGAAGTTTTAAAACCGCAATCAAATCGTCTTCGAAATCGTAGGGATTCGACGATAAGAATGACACTTTAGTAATGCCTTTAATAGCATGAACTTTTTTTACAAGATACGAAAATCTTTCTGGCGGTGTAAAATCTTTACCCCAGGAATTTACATTTTGCCCAAGTAATATTATTTCTGTTTGACCGCTGGTAACCAACTTCTCAACTTCCTCGATGATGTCTGATAATGGTCTCGACTTTTCCGGCCCTCTGGCATAAGGCACAACACAGTAAGTACAAAAATTATCGCAACCTCGAGAAATCGAGACAAGACCTGTTGAATTTCGTTCAACTGACGCCACTCTATTTGACTTAACAATCGTCGGCAATTTTTCTACCGCTTCTTCAAACGTCCAAAAATAATCAACCCATGGCGCTTTCTTTTGCAAATACGACAATTCGTAACGCCTCCGCTGGCTTTTAGCGGCACCGGTGAGGCAGCCCATCAAAATAACCACCGGCTTTTTAGGCAAATCTTTAATTACTAATCCCCAGCCATAAACTGAATCTTCAGCCGCCTGCCGAATAGAACAGGAATTAATTATTAAAAAATCACTTTGGTGAATGTCGGAAGCTTCAGTAAGATCAAGACCTAAAAGCAAATCTGCGATCTTACCAGATTCGTAGGTGTTCATGGCGCAACCGTAGGTTTTAAGTAAGAAAGTCATCATGTAAACACTTCGCCCCAACTGTTGCCTCTGTACACAAGGCATAGTTGGGGTTAGCGTTCTTCGTCGGCCGACGAAGAAGATTCTAGAATCAACAAAATAAAATTAACTACGGACGGAATCCTTTAAACCCTTACCAGCTTTGAAGGCTGGGGTTTTGGAAGCGGCGATGTGAAGGGGTGCCCCGGTTTGCGGGTTACGACCCATTCGAGCAGCGCGCTGCCGAATTTCGAAGGTACCAAATCCGGTGATAGTGACTTTTTCACCTTTCTTCAGGGCAGCAGAAATGGTATCAACAACAGCTTCCATAGCGCGGGAAGCATCAGCCTTGGTTAGGCCGGCTTTCTCTGCCATCTTGGCTACTAATTCTAATTTTACCATTTGTAATCACCCCCTTTCAGTTAAAACATACTTTGCCAATAAATAAATTTTTAGATTAATTTGTCTACTCTTTTTATTCCGGTCGCTTTACCAGTCTTATCATTAATTTTAATCTCCACGCTACTAAAGATTGCTGGCCCGCAAGAATCCCAATCAAAACGCTGCCTACCCTGATTTACAAAACGATCAATAATAATTTCTTTTTTAACTCCCAGAACGCTGTTGTATGAACCACACATTCCAACGTCAGTCACGTAAGCGGTGCCCAAAGGCAAAATTCGAACGTCCGCAGTACCTACGTGAGTGTGTGTCCCAACAACGGCAGAAACCCGACCATCCAAAAACCAACCCATCGCCATTTTCTCGCTCGTCGCCTCGGCGTGAAAATCAACTAAAATTCCAGCTAACTTTTCACCCTCAAACTGCCGTAATAAATTATCAATGACTAAGAACGGGTTTCGTAAATCTGGATAATCTATAAAAGTGCTCCCCAGTAAATTACAAATTAAAAAGCGACCCTTTTTTCCAAGGTCAAAAATATAATATGACAATCCGGCTTCGCTGTCGGGAAAATTCGCGGGTCTAATAACTGGTAGGTTAACAATTTCATTTTTAAACTCCTCACGATAAAAAATATGATCGCCGGATGTTAAAACGTCTACGCCGCTATTTAAAAGCTCGGTGACGGTCTTTTGGCTTGCGCCGCGTCCGTGCGCCAAATTCTCACCATTAGCGATAACTATATTGATGCTATCACCTTTTTTTAGGGTTGGCAATATTTTGCTTACAGCCAAGCGCCCTAAAGATCCAACTACATCTCCTATAAAAAGAATTTTAATCATCTTTCAAATTTCTAATCTCTAATTTCTTAATCCAGCTTCCAAATTCTAACATCCAACTTCTGACCTTACTTAGCTACTTCGCTACTTCGTAATTCTCTAATAACGGTCACTTTAACAATACCTGGGTACACCTGTTCTTTCTCTATTTTACTGGCAATATCATGAGCCATTTTAGCCGCCCCGTTATCATTCACTTCTTCCGGCTTTACCATTACTCGCACTTCTCGCCCAGCGCTAATTGCGAAAGCCTTTTCGACCCCCGGAAAACTTAAAGCCGCTCCCTCAAGATCCCGCATCCTCTTTAAATACGCTCCGTAATCCTCAACTCTGGCGCCAGGCCTGGAACCACTCATGGCGTCGGAAATATAGCAGATGACCGATTCTAAAGAAGAAAATGGTTTATCTTCGTGATGCTCGGCAATACAAGCAATCACTTTTTCCGGCAATTTATATTTACGAGCCAAATCTACCCCTAAACCAACGTGGCTACCTTCTTCGTCAGTGACTACTTTTCCGATATCGTGAAGTAAACAACCGAGTTTAACAATGTTGACGTCAAGTCCCAATTCAGTCGCCAAATAAACGCCCATTTTAGTTTCCTCCAGTGTATGTTCAATCATATTTTGGCCGTATGAGAATCTAAATTTAAAGCGCCCCAGAGCCGTTACTAACTCAACTGGTAAATTATAAACCCCGATCCGATGACACAGGTCTTCGCCAGCTTCAAGCATTATTTTCTCAATTTCCTTTTGAGTTTTTAAAACTATTTCCTCGATCTTAGCCGGCTGAATGCGGCCATCGGCCATGAGCCTTTCGAGAGACAAGCGGGCCACTTCCCGACGCACCGGATCAAAACAGGAGATTCGCAGCTGCCCCGGCGTTTCATCAAGATCAATGTTAACGCCCGTTTGCTGCTCGAAGGCCTTAATATTGCGGCCTTCCCTGCCTATAATTCGACCTTTCATTTCCTCATCCGGTAGTTTAACAACGGAAGTGGTGTATTCGGCCACGTAATCGGTACTGGCGTGCTGCATTGCTTCCACTAAAATTTGCTGAGCTTTCGCTTTAGACTCCGTTCTAAAAGTGTCTTCTGATTCCCGAATCTTTCGACCCAATTCATCCGTAAGAGAGCTCTCCAAGGTAGATATGATATGACGACGAGCTTCTTCACGAGTGGTACCGGCCACACTTTCCAGTTTAGTGATTTGTTCTTGACGTAATCTTTCGATTTCCTCCAGTTTTTTATTAACACCACGCTGTGAAGAAATTAAATTTTGCTCTTTTTCTTCCAAGCCTTCCAACTTTTTAGTGATTTCCTCCTGTTTACCGGAAATCCTTTTTTCGTCTTCAAAAAGCTTTTGCCGGATTTTAGAAGCTTCCTCCTCAGCATTACGTTTGACTTTAAAAGCTTCTTCTTGTGCCGATAGCACGATGTCACGAGCATTAACCGACAAAGGAGCATTTGCAGATGGTTGGGGGGCACTTAATGGCTGGGTGGCTTGACCGGATTCTTTAGTGGCTAACTTTTTAGATAACAGTAAATAAATAATTACTGCCGATAACACGGCCGCGGCAATCATGGCCGCGATTAATAGGAGTGGCGTCATATGAGTTTTTCCTTTCAGGTAAATAGAACATAAATAAAATCAAACGATAATTATTAGTGATGTGATAGGCCCATTCTACGGCCTTCCGAGGACCTCGTCAACCACGCGGCGTACAGCTTCGTACTCGTAACCGCGGCGCAACAGGAAGCTGGTTAGTCGCTGGCGGCCGATTTTAGGGGCGAGTTTTGCGTAACGATGACCAATTTTAAGGGCCAGAGCGGCCAAACTGGCCTCTTCGGGAACCGCCCCACTTTCAACGATCGTTTTGGAAGCGTCAAATTTAATGCCTTTTTTCGCCAGCTCCTGTTGCAAACGACGTTTTGACCGAGTCGATCCGCGTGACTCGACCCACGATTTGGCAAAAGCAGTGTCATCAACTAATTTTAGTTCTTGCAATTTTGATAACGTTGATTCGATAGCCTCGTCTGGTTTTAAACCAACCCAAGCAGAGTGCCATTTTATATTCCGCCGAAACTTTTGCTGTAAATATGTTTTTATTTCCTGGCTACTGTGAGGACGAAGTTCAAGGTATTTAAGAGACCAGGTGTAAAATTTGGTTTCAAGCATAAATATTTGTCATTCCGGGCTTGACCCGGAATCCAGTAACGCGATAAATTTTTAATCAATAATTAATTAATTAATTTTTAAAAATTCATGTTTGATTGAAAATTAAAAATTGGTAATTAAAAATTCTAACTGGAGACCCTAGGAAACAACGCCCCTATAAACTTAATCTCGCCACTTAACCCAGTAACCAGTTTCTCTGACGTCCCAGGTATTATTGGCGAAATTAATATGGCAATTTCTAAAATCTTCGGAATCAGCGTCTTTAAATAGGTTTGACGTTTTTCCGCGTCTTCAATTTCCCACGGTTTCGCTTCCTGCAACTCCTTATTTACAACCGTCACTTTCGCCGCAATATCTTCAACCGCTTGCGAAAAGTGCAAAGTCTCTATAGCGGTCTTAAAAATCTGACTTGATTCAAGAGCAATGACATCTTTAAAAGTCGATACAACTTCATCATTCTTTAATTTGACTTGTTCCGCGAGTCTCGTAAACCGACTAAATAAATTTCCCAAATTATTAGCCAGGTCGGAATTATATTTCTGCGTAAAGCGAGAAAAACCAACGTCACTATCGTCATCTCTTGGAAAATAGGCAGCGATTAAAAAACGCGCGCCATCAACGCCGTATCTATCTATTAAGTCCTGTGGCGTTATGACGTTACCGAGTGACTTACTCATCTTTTGGCCGTCAACCATAAAATAACTATGAATAAAAACTTCTTTTGGTAGAGGAAGTTCTAGGGAGATAAGCATTGCTGTCCATAACACAGCGTGGAACCACGCGATGTCTTTGGCTATTGTATGATGCATATTTTCAAAAAAACCAGGCCGATCAAAAATTTTAGTAGCCGTATAGTAGTTAGGTAAGGCATCAAACCAAACATAGATGGTTTGTGAGTTGTCCCATGGAATCGGAATTCCCCACGGAACAACTTTGGCTTGCCTGGAAATACTTGTATCGGGAATATCTCCAAGTTTTAGTTTACTTAATATTTCGTTACGTTTCGAAATTGGATTAATTTCAAAATGATTTTTGTCGTTGGGATCTTCAATTGCTCTAATTAAGGTATCGACATATTTTGAGAGCTTAAAAAAATAGTTTTCCTCTTTTAATTTTTCCGGAACGCGATTATGAAGCGGGCATTTTCCATCTACGAGTTCGCTTTCGGTTACAAATTTTTCACAACCGACGCAATAAAGGCCTTCGTAGACTCCTTTGTAAATGTCGCCCTTATCATAGGTTTTCTGAGTTAATTCCTGAACAATCTTAATATGCTCGGGATTTGTTGTTCTAATAAAGGCATTAAAAGAAAGGTTAATTTTTAACCAGTTACTTTCAAACTTTGGCGCAATGAAGTCACAATAGTCTTTGGGAGACATTCCAGCTTTGGTTGCTGCTTCGGCCACTTTGGCCCCGTGCTCGTCAGTGCCGGTTAAAAAGAAGGTATCGTCACCCAGTAATCGGTGGTAACGGGCCAAGATATCAGCCGCGACAGTCGTGCAAGTATGCCCAATATGCGGCACGTCGTTAACGTAATATATAGGTGTAGTGACGTAATATTTTTTTAACATGTGTTAATTTTAACACTAACGACTAATTTATTCGGCTACGATGCCAAAAATAGAATTCGACGGCCACTAAAAATAAAATTACTAAAATAATATTTAGTTTCGTAGCCACGTTCCAAAATTTAAAACCTAGTGACAAAGTCAGAAATAGGGACAAGAGGATGCCCCGACGTAAGGCATTTCTGTAAATATACCGCGGCTCACTAAAAATACTTTTGTTAAGCGTCACCAATTTATAAATAACGACCGAAAAAGCCAGGCTAATTGTTATAAGCAAATCTACCAAAAAAATGATCTTGTTGGGAACTGTCGTTGGTGGAATTTTAAAAAAAATAAGAACTAAACTAATTAGGAATAATAAATTAATAGTGATAATGGTATATATAAATCGAGGCATATATTACTTAGTTAACGGTGAGGAGATCCAAGAGGTGTCAACAGCGGGAACATAAGCGGTAAAATCGCCATCACTGCCTCCGGTAGTTTTAAATAGGCCGCTAAAAATATAAATTGGTTGTAAGTAATTTTGTATTTTATCGTTGTCGTAATAGCCAAGTTCCACGGTCCGCACGGAAACTTGAGTGATATTTAAAGGCGAATAAGTGGCGTAAGCATCCTGCCCCCGTAGTTTTAAATAAACGTAACCGCCAACCCCGCTTTTTAGTTCCGAAAAAGCTTTATCCACAGATTTTAAAGGGTAAGTGCCCACTTTAGTAGTTTCCAGCGGCCATGAATTATAGGTAATAAGTGGATACGTCGCTTGGGGATTGCCACTAATTAAAACCCTAATCAGACCTTTTGAAGGGTCGGCGCCATAAATATTTAACTTATCGGCTTGTCGAAATAAACTAACATCGACTAACTGGGCTTCAGAAATGCTTCCGGCCTCCGCTAAATTACCGGTAACGATTTTAACTAAAGTGGTTTTTTGAGTTCCTGAAATATAATCGGTGGTTAAAAGTTGTTTATTTGTAAATAATCCCAAAGCGGAGTTAATGGCTTGGGCTTGAGTGGGCGAAGTGCCAGGCTCCAAATTTAGTGACAAGGTGGGGTTATCTGTCGCAATATTAAAATTACCGGTAACAATATTTATGTCAAACGTCCGGCTCCCCGGTACGTCATCAAAATGAAGTTCTGACGAGGAAACGCGAGTCGGTTCGTTATTAAAACTAAAGGAATGAGCAAGGGCCCGAGCCCTAGATTCGGAAAGTAAAGTCGCCGGAGCGTGTGGAATAGCAAAAACTTTGGCTTGAATTGGTAGGTTGGGAAACTTGCCTGTCGGCGTGTCGACGGTATAAGCAATACTTTCTACTCCTTCGACTTTAAGATGAGGCACGGTAATTGGTGGGAGTTTTCCAAAAATCGTGGTCACGGGCGGCGGGGCCGGCGGGTTAATATTAAGATACAAAGCCCGTACTAAAACAAAAAAGTATTTAAAAATAAAAAACCCAACCAAGAAAAAAACCATTATTACGGCCAGTCTTTTTACCAATATGGCGGTATCGGTCAGGTTCACCATTAGATTATAGCTGAATTTACGTTATAATAAACGAATTATTTATGGTTCGCACCCGCATCGCCCCCAGCCCCACCGGCGAATTTCACGTAGGGCACATTCGCACATTACTTTATAACTACGCCCTGGCTAAAAATGCCGGTGGCACTTTTGTGGTACGAATTGAAGATACGGATCGCGAGCGTTATGTGCCTGGCGCGGTTGAGAAGATTTTAGAAATTATTAAAGATTACGGTTTATCTTGGGACGAGGGACCAATTGTCGGCGGCCCTTACGCGCCATACGTACAATCAGAGCGACTTGATATTTACAAAAAATATTCTCTAGAATTAGTTGAAAAAGGCGCAGCTTACTACTGTTTTTGTACATCCGAAAGATTAGATGAGATGCGAGCTAAACAGCGAGAATTGGGGTACGCCGCGACGAGATACGACGGCCGTTGTCGTGATCTCTCTAATACAGAAGTGACGAAAAAGCTAGCAGCCAAAATGCCTTTCGTAATTCGACTTAAAGTTCCCAAGGATCAAAAGATTACTTTTCACGACGAGGTTCTAGGTGACATGTCTTTTGACAGCAACGAAATTGATGATCAAGTACTTTTAAAGTCTGACGGCTTTCCAACGTATCAACTGGCGGTGGTTATTGATGATCATTTGATGAATATTACGCATGTAATGCGCGGCATCGACTGGTTGCCATCCACCCCTAAGCACGTTTTACTTTACCAGGCTTTTGGTTGGGAATTCCCGAAGCATATTCATTTACCAAACTTAAAAGAGGTCGGTGAAAATAAAAAACTTTCTAAACGACATGGGTCTGTAGCAGCTTTAGAATTTTTGCAAGAAGGCTATTTGCCGGAGGCAATTTTAAACTTTTTGATGCTACTGGGCTGGTCCCCCAAAGTCGAAAAAGAAATTATGACAGTACCGGAATTTGTAGCCGAATTTGCGATTGATCGCATTCACCAAACGGACCTGGTTGCTTTCGACCGCCAAAAACTGCTCTGGCTTAATGGCGCTTACATTAGAAACATGGCTGTTGCAGAACTGTATGACCGGCTGACCCGGTGGTCCCAGAAGTTTGGAGTTAATATTAATACGACAGGGTTTGACCGAATCTATATTGAGAAAGTTTTGACATTAACGCAAGACCGATTAAAATTACTAAGTGATTTTCCAATTCTAAGTAATTATTTCTTTACCGAACCTAATATAGATGTAGATCTATTAGTTAAGCAGTCCAAAGACGTCGCCAAATGCCAAGAAATAATTATAAAATTTATAACAGCTGTAGCAAATATCCCCAACTGGACCAAGGAAAATCTAGAAGTCGTGGGGCACCAAGTGCTACTTGATAATAATTACAAACCCAAAGAAGCCTTTATGACAATTCGCATCACCGTTTGCGGTGTTGAGGCAACTCCACCACTTTTTGATACACTGGAAGTACTTGGAAAAGACGTTGTTTTAAAACGTCTGGAGAAGGCCCTAAATGACTGCCCCGCTAAAACCTAAAAAATTCTTAAATACACCTGTCAAAGTGACAACTTCACCCAATCTCTGCGAAATAAAGAGTAAGTTGACCATTCACAAGCAAGCGGCCTACGAATCAATTAAGGATAAATTAAGTCCACAAGCTTTTTTGGCTCTTCAAAGCAGTCAAGCCAGAAATTTAATTGGCAGCACTCTTTCCGGCCTATTATTGTTGACCGCTGCCGTCCCTTCGTTACAACTTCCTCCGGCTAATCGCCTCTTACCAAAGACTGTTATGATCGCATCTAGTACCCCCAAAATATTAATTACTGAAGATTTGTCGACCATGTTGCCGCCAATTGGAGAAGTGGTTGACTCGTCTGCTGCCCAAAAACTCAGCAACTGGGCATCTCTCGTTTACGGTGTAATCGCAACAGCCAATCTTGATAACCAGACATTACCTAATATTTACGGTTTAATGGGCGGCGAACAGCATTTACTGCGTTATCCGGGTGACGTCACGGAAGCTCATATGAGGGACGCCGAGGACTACGGCATGTACTTTGGCAGTGGTACGGCGCCTTTAACGGGTGCCTGGGGCTACTTTGCCTCGTCATCAAGTAAATTAACTGAAGATTTAGCTCAAAAAGAACGCTACTACGTGGCGGTAGAAACTTTTTTAATTCCTAACTGGAACAGTGACTGGGCCAAACTTAAAGAATGGTATAAATACCGAAAAGTAGCAGTGATTAATACTGTTACTAAACAAGATCGTGTGGCGGTAGTTGGCGATAGTGGGCCTAGCCCCTGGACTGGTAAAATCTTTGGTGGTAGCCCCGAGGTAATGGAAGCGACGGGATTAGGGGCGGGACCCAGGAAGGGCCCAGTAGTAATTTTATTTGTAAATGATCCTACGGATGTAGTACCATTGGGGCCGTTACCTTTTGCTAATATAAGCCAGTATGTCTAAAAAAGTATTTTTTTCGGAAATAATCGAATATGAAGAATTTATTCTCTTTTTTAAGGGTGAGAAGCTGGCCGAAATCGAGATAACTCAGGTAATTGCCGAACTGGAGGAAACTTTACACGCCAAAACCTTAGAATTTATTTTAGAAGAACTACCCCAAGAGCATCATGAGGAATTTTTAACGTTGTTTTTAGGCCAGCCCGAAGATGTAAGTCATTGGGACCGGCTAATTCTTAAAAAACCAGATATTAAAGAAAAAGTAACCACTAAAGTCCACCACTTTAAAAAAGAACTGCTCACAGACTTAAAAAAATGATAATTTTCGATGGTAAAGCACTAGCTTCGCAAATAGAATTAGATATAAAAAACAAATTTACCTCGCCGAAGCAAGTTTCGCCGGAGCGAAGCGGCGGCGAACGCAGCGTAGGCGGGCTTAATCTCGTTATTCTAGCCACCACCACCGACGAAGCCAGCAACACTTACGTGCGTATGAAACAACGCCTGGGGGAGCGGCTGGGAGTTACCGTCCAAAAAGTAACGGTGACTGCCGAAACTTTATCCGATGAACTTAAAAAGTACGCTGCCATGACCGAGGTGACTGGCCTTATGGTCCAGCTCCCTATCCCCAGTCTTGATAAAAAATCACTTAATAATGTACTGTCACTAATACCTCTTACTAAAGATGTCGATGGCTTAAATCCCCAAAACTTAGCCTTAATTAAAACAGGCCAACAAACTTTTTTACCGGCTACAGTGTTAGCGGTGGAAAGAATTATCGCAGCAGCACCTTTAGAATTTAAACTGGGCTTAACCACGGCCGCTGTGGTGGGGGCCAACGGTATGGTGGGTGGGCCACTTAGCGATCGGCTAGAATATTTGGGTTTTAAAGTGGGTAGGTTCGACATTGGGGAAACATTGACGGAGCTGCGAGACTTTGACGTGGTGGTCAGCTGCACCGGCAGCCCTAAACTAATTACATCCGAGTTGATCAAACCAGGCGCTATCGTTATCGACGTTGGCTACCCTCAAGGTGATGTTGACTTTGAGAATGTTAAAAATAAAACCAGTTTTATTACCCCCGTCCCCGGCGGCGTCGGCCCCGTCACCGTAGCTTCTCTCATGGAAAACCTAGTCCAACTATGTCATTCCGGGCCCCGAAGGGGAGCCTTTGGCTCTTGACCCGGAATCCAGTAAACGATTGAAAAACTCAATAGAAACAAAAAAGCCCCACTAATTTATACCAGTGTATAAACTACCAGGGGCTGCGATGTTAACCATGATGTGTCTGACCTTTTTCTAACGAAACTAACCTATCTAAACTAATCTTTTTACTTATAGAAATTTACGAAATCGAAACGGAGAAAAATGTACGCCAGGGATCGATCTTTTTCGCTTCAACATCTACAAGAATTTTTCCTAAATCCTCGCATGTCAAGCAACAAGATCTACTTTCTTTTTCCCCGGTACTTAAATTAGCGCTAGTTGGGATTTCCCAGCCGTCTTCGTAACTCCCAAAGTAGCTATTATTTTTCCCTGATTTAACACCATCTACTACTTTAGCCAGAGTAACCCTGATCCAAGATAATTTTACTTTCATCTCGAATACATGGAAAAGAGGATTTATAAAGATGTGATAATCTCCAATTTCTAAATCCACATCTAAAGCCTGAATCTCATATAAATCTGAGATTCCATCTAGCTGTCTGGCATCCGGTTCAAAAACAACTGTTGTCGCGTTCCAGGTCTTCATTTAAGACCCTCCTAAAAAGTAGTCAAGAAAGCTCGTGGAGCTTGCATTCGACTCCAGTGCAACCTTGCGTAGGTTCGCAAACGAAGTGCAACATTAGGTAAAATCACCAGGTTAAGGAGGTGATTAAATGCCTAGTTATGAACATCTAAATATTGAGGAACGAGAACGTCTTTTTGGTTGGCGGGAATCAGGAGTTTCTCTTCAAGAAATTGGAAGAAGACTTGGTAGAAATGTTTCGACTGTCTCTCGCGAACTGGAAAGGAACACATACTTTGGTAGGCAGTATCTCCCCTGTTTAGCTCAAAGAAGAGCTGAGAGGGTGGGACTAAAGCAACGTTACCAAGCGCCTTTAAAGAACCCAGAGGTGTTTCTGTATGTTCGAGAACACTTACGGCTACCACACCTGTGGTCACCGGAAGCAATTGCCGGAAGGATTGGAATTGACATTAAAGGAGCGAGAATCAATCAAGAGACCATCTATCGGTACATCTACGGGAGGAGAGGTAAGAAGTATAAATTGTGGCAATATTTGGAGTGTGGTCGGAAGAAACGGATGAAAAAAGATGGCCGCAGAGTCCACAATAAAGGCAAGGTGCCAAACGCCATATCGATTGATCTACGGCCCAAAGCGGTTAATAACAGAAAGGTCGTCGGTTACTGGGAGACAGATAACATTGAAGGTCCAAGGAAGTCAAAATCAGCTCTCTCCGTCATCTCTGAAAGATCGGTAAGAAGGGTGTTAATTAGTAAAATAGCTAATCAAACCGCAGTGGTTAAAACAGCCTCATTAGTACAAAGAATGAAGATTTATCCGCAGGCTCTTTTGGGGTCAATTACTCAAGATAACGGTCAGGAGAACTATTGCCACCAGGAAACTGGTAAGGCTTTAGGAACGACTATGTACTTCTGTAACGCCTATCACAGTTGGGAGAAAGGTGGTGTCGAAAATCGTAATAAAGCCATCCGAAGATTCTTTCCCAAGGGAACGGATTTCGATCTAGTGTCAGATGAGGAAGTAGCGGTAGTAGAGTATATTATCAACAGTCGACCAATGAAGTGCTTGAACTATTTGAAACCCTACGAGAAAATGCAACAGTTGGTGAGTAAGTTAGGATCAACTTAACGACCAAGTGTTGCACTTCCGCTGCGAATGTACCTGTGAGGTTGCAATTCAAATAAAACGTAGAGGCGATTCACGAATCGCCCTTAATCCACAAAAACAAAAAACGGCGAGGTCTGTAGTTTCTCCTTGCGGATACTTGCTACATACTTCGCCGTTTCGCTAACCTAGAACCATATAGGCCCCCTGCTGCCCCAAGAAATCGGAAGGTGAGTGGTACTGCAACCGTATTGGCCGCGGCGCTGCTTCTTCCAAATTGCTACAGAGCTTGTGGTTATTGGCAAGTTGATGACAATCAGGCGTATTTGGCTGTCCTTCACGAACCGAACCAACGCCACTTCGACATCAGCTTGTTTACCAGCGTCTACTATAATCGTCTGCTCTTCCTCGAAAATAGGAAGAATCTCTGACGATTTACCGTAGGCATAGTAAGCGCCAATACTCCGGTCGAGCCTGAGAGTAACGTTTCCAAAGCTGATCTTTGGACGATACGTTACCTCGTGCTTTCCGCCCCAAAGTCCGAACAGGTAGAACAGGACCGCTTCACGCCATTTCGTCTCTGGGAAGCAAGTCAGCCCACTTACCTGTAAGTCCTTGTATTCGTTCTCTGCCATGTCGTTCTCCTTCCCTTATGGGGAAAGTACTTCTTAGTACCACACTCCTGGTCCTCCCAGCAGGTGAACTATGAAGATTACTACATTTCTGCAGCAACAAGCGAAGGGCTATCTAATTAACCTTCTGATTGTTACTGCGGAAATATATTGATTTAGGGGACTATTTGGATATTCGATTCGATTTGTGCCACTATTATAACACTACAGGGTATATTTGTCGAGAGGGTACGTATCGATTTGAGTTACTGGATTCCCTGCCAGTTGGCGGGCAGGCGGCTCTAGGGCCGGAATGACTTGTCTTTAACGCTTGGAGTATTGCGGAGCTTTGCGAGCCTTGTGCATGTAGTATTTTTTGGGCTCTACTTCGCGAGAGTCACGGCGTAACAAATTATTCTTCCTAAGAATAGTTTCAAAAGAAGCATCAAAGGCCGACAAGGCTCTGGAAATACCTAAAGTGATAGCCTCAAGTTGGCTGTTACGGCCACCACCAGAAACTTTAATGGAACCAGCAAATTTAGCATGTGGGTGAGAAATACCTACTAAATGGAAGGGCTTAAGCCAAGCTTGCTTCTCATCTTCAGTCACCATTACTTCCGTAATTAACTTGTCATTAATAGTGTATTCCCCTTTTCCCGGGGTTAACCATACCCGAGCCACGGCGCTTTTACGCCGGCCGGTCCCACTATAAAATTTTTCTTTTGGTTTATTTTCTGCCATTTTTAGATCCACAAAAAATCTTTAAATATTTAATTCTGTCATTTCGTAATTTGTTCTTTGGTAACATCCCAAGCACCGCTTGTCGAATCACTTCCGCCGGATCGCGTTTTAATAATCTTTCCAAAGATTCTTCTTTAAGACCTTTGGGAAAGCCGCTGTGACGCACATAAATCTTATTAATTAATTTATTGCCGGTAATCTGAACTTTAGAAGCGTTGATAACGGTGACCACATCAGAATTGACTAGATGTGACGCATTTAAGACCTTACCTTTGCCAAGAAGATACCGAGCCGCTTCCGAGGCAATCCGCCCCAAAGTATTAGTACTGGCGTCAATAGTAACGTTATTACGAATTATTTCTTTTGAGCTTAAAGTTCTAGTTTCCATAAAATTATTCTGCTTTCACTTCCGCCACCTCTTCGACGACTTCTGACTTATTCTCTGTGACTTTTGCCTTTTTCGGGGCCGTTTTTACAATAGTCTTCTTAACTTTCATATCTTCCTTAACAACCTTCTCCTTCTCAACTACATCATAAATAAAATCGACTTTAACCATCGGTGCTTTGTCTCCAACGCGAATACCAACTTTAGTTAATGATAAATAGCCGCTATTCCGAGCCGTCAGTTTAGCAGATGTATCAATAATTTTCTTGGCCAAATCTTTATTACCGGTTTCGGTAATTAAGCGACGCAGGGCGGTAAGACCACCAATTTTAGCGATAGTTACCAGATGATCCGCGTGACTTCGCAACCATTTAGCCTTTGCTTCAGTGGTCGTAATCCCATCTTCCAGGAACAAGGAACGCACCAAATTCCGAAGCAGTGAATTTCGATGGTCCCGATCGCGATTAAATTTTACTCGCTTTACTCTGTGACGCATAAATTATTAACGTAAACCTTCGCTTTTAAGCACGTCGGTAATTTCTTGGACTGATTTTTCGCCTAAGTTTTTGATTTTTAAAATTTTCTCATCTGGCAAGGCCCCTAAATCAGCCAAGGTTTTAAGATCAGCCCGTTTTAAGGCGTTAATCGTCCGAGTTGGCAGATTCAGTTCATCGAGTAGCACATCCGCGGCGGAAACAGTGCGGCCTCGAGCTTTCTTGGGAGCGGCTTCGGAAGCAACATTGGCGACCTCTTCAACCATGGAATCTTTACCGGAAGCAAGGCGCTCAAAAAATACTTGTAAAGTATTAGAGGCCGACATTAAAGCCGCTCTTGGTGAAATAGCACCGTTAGTGGTAATTTCTAAAATTAAACGGTCAAAATCGGATTTCTGGCCAATCCGGGCCGGCTCAATCTTATAGGTAACCAAAACGACCGGGGAAAAGAGACTATCGACTGCAATGACGCCGATTTTATTGCTTTCGTGATCCTCGGCAGTGGCGTAACCAATGCCTTTTTCAATCACTAACTCCGCTTCCAAATGAGCGCTTTTACTACCTAAAGTGGCGATGATCTGATCTTTATTAATCACTTCCAAGCCTTCGGGAAGATCTAAATCGGCTGCGGTAACAGTGGTTAAGCCCTTGGCATCTAAAGTAACCACAACCGGGTCAGTGCCTTCGTAATTAAAATGAATTGACTTCAAATTTAAAAGAATGTCGATAACATCCTCTTTAACCCCTGGAATATTGGTAAATTGATGAGTCACACCGGCAAATTTAATGGTGGTAATAGCGGCACCGGGAATGCTGCTCAGCAACATGCGGCGCAAACTGGTTCCTAAAGTATGACCAAATCCCGCCGGAAGTGGTTCTAAAGCGAATTTTCCATAAGTGGCGTTTTCCACTTCGGCTTTAATTTTGGCATCGCTTGGTTGAAGCATAAATTTAATCCTATCTGGAGTAATACTCCACAATTAATTGTTCCTCATAATCGGCGTCAATTTGATCTCGAGTTGGAAGGGCCACTACTTTGGCCGTCGCAGACTGCGCGTTTAATTCTAACCAAGTTGGTAATTTATAATCGGAACGAATAACAGCTCCCGCGAGCGTTAAAGTATCATTAACACCAACACTGTAACTAGGATGCGTAACTTTAATGCCATTAACCGTAGCTTTACCGGAGACTATGGATTTACGAGCAGCGGCCCGCGACATCGCCAAACCACTTCTAAACATAGCATTATCAAGGCGTCGCTCCAAAAGATTTAATAAAACCTCACCGGTTACTCCGGTTACCCGAGCCGCTTCTTCATAATAGTTTCTAAAAGCTCGTTCTAAAAGTCCGTAGGCTCGCTTAACCCGTTGTTTAGCCCGCAGTTGTAACCCAAAGGCGGAAGGCCGTCGTTTGGCATTACCGTGCATTCCTGGTGCTTGTTGCTTTTTATTTAAAGCGCACTTAGGCCCACTACAACGCAGTCCCTTTAGGAATAGCTTTACCCCCTCGCGACGACATAATCTGCATTTTGGTCCGGTGTATCTAGACATAAATTAAACGCGCCTCCGTTTCTCGGGCCTACAACCATTGTGAGGAATCGGGGTTACATCGGCAATTGACGTGACCTGAAGCCCAGCGGCCCGTAAACTCTTGATAGCATTTACACGACCCGATCCCGGTCCTTTAACGAAAATACTAACCTCCCGAATTCCGCGATCTAAAGCCTTTTTAGCGACTTGCTCGGCCGCCATGGAAGCGGCGTACGGGGTAGCTCTTTTAGAACCTTTAAAGCCGCTGGAACCGCTGCTACTCCAAGCCACTACTTTATCATCACCAGTCGTAATCGTAATAATAGTATTATTAAACCCCGCCATAATGTGGGCCTTGCCGTACGGATTACTATTTACTTTTATTGCAGTGTTCGCCATAATATTATGTCTTTTCTAATGATTTCTTACCACCGGAGCCACCAACTGTAATCTTCTTACCACGACGAGTTCGGGCGTTAGTCCGAGTTCGTTGCCCACGGGACGGTAAATTCCTTTTGTGGCGCCAACCTCGGTAACTGCCAATATCTTTTAAGCGACGGATATTAGAAGCCACGGTGCGACGTAATTCGCCTTCAGTCACAATGTGATTTTTTTCTACAATTGCTCGTAACTTGGCCAAATCCTCATCGGTGAGATCTTTTACCATTAAATACTCCGAAATTCCCGCTTCTTTAAGAATCTTTTGAGAATTAGGAATTCCAATCCCGTAAATATAGGTTAAAGCGACTTTCATTCGCTTATTATTTGGTAAATCTACTCCTACAAGTCTAGCCATAATTTAACCTTGTCGTTGTTTGTGCTTTGGGTTTGAGCAGATAACCCGAACCACGCCTTCTCGGCGAATTACTTTACATTTTTGACAAATTTTCTTAACGGAAGCGCGCACTTTCATGTTAATAAATCATTTACTCCTAAAAACGATCCGACCACGAGTTAAGTCGTGCGGACTAAACTCCACTCTTACACGGTCTCCTATTAAAATCCTAATCGAAAAACGGCGCATCTTGCCGGAGATTGTTCCCAAAGCCTTTGTGCCGTCATCTAGATCAATTCTAAAATTAGCACTAGGCAGTGATTCCACCACAATTCCCGATTTTTCAATTAAGCCACTGTTTTTTCCCATAAAAGATCTCCCCTATTGAGGAGAACATTGACGGAACTTTATCAAATTAAGACGCCGCTGTCAACACTTGCGGGCCGTTTAATGTTACGGCAACCGTATGTTCAAACAGACCGGCAATACTACCGTCAGAAGTGACAATAGTCCAGTCATCAGAACTTGTTTTCATATCGCCCTCGCCAAAGCAATAAATAATCTCAATGGCCAGCACCATGCCTTCTTTTATAGTCACGTCGGAGCCCATTAATAACACTCCCGGAATATCGGGATCTTCGTGTAGTGATCTGCCAACGCCGTGTCCAGTCAGTTCGTAGACCACGCCATAACCATTTTTCTCCTCAATTTCTTCTTCTATGACTCGACTAATATCAGAAATTTTATTACCGACGCGAGCCTTATCAATAGCTTTATCTAGTGTAATTTGACCGACCTCAAGGAACCTCTCAATAATATTGTCTTTCGTGACGTCGCCACAGGGGACGTAAACTGTAGTCGCGGTATCAGAATGCCAACCGTCCAAAATGACGCCGAGATCTATTTTGACGACATCGCCGGCTTTAATGATGACGTCTTTTGACGGCAGTCCGTGCACAATGCCGTCGTTAACGTTAATGCAAGTGCCAAATTTGTAACCGGAAACAGTTTTAAAAGATGGCTCGACTTTATTTTCAGCCATGAGCCCTTCAGCAAAGTTGTTGAGTTCCAGCGTCGACACACCTACCCCAACCTGAGCGGCGGTTTTTTTAAGAATTTCCCCAGCAATTATGCCGCTAGCTCGCATGGCTTTAATATCTTCTGGAGATTTAATAGTTATAGACACCCCTCTATTTTATCATGAAATTATAAGTGATTACGACGATTACTGAATATTTAGTACCACGGTTAACACTGAAGAGGTAAAAACAGCTATGTAAATCGATAAAATAAAGTAAATAACTAATTTCTCTAACTTCGTCGCTGGAACTGCAGTTATTACAACTAGTGTTTTAGCAACCCTATCATGCCAAGATTGATGTTTCTTATCAAAAACTGAAACAAAAAAGCCAATTGTAAAATATAGTATAAGTAATGCTAAAAATATAATTATATTTAAAGCTAGTACATTAGCGATCACAAGATTAACATCAACCGGAAGTAGGTTAAGTAATTTATCAAGACCGCAAGTAAAGATAACAAATTCTAATATACCGGCGCCTACAATTAGTAGAACAGCGTGCAACCTAATTAAGCAACTACTTAATTTAAGTCGATCACCGTTTTCGTCAATCACCGAGATTCCAAGAACACTGTTTCCAGGGGTGCGGCCATGGTTTTTAAACCAGAAAAAACAGAAATAAAGAACTATGAAAACAAAATGAAAGAAAATAGATATACCGTCGCCATCTCCAGAAACTCGATGGTAAGCAGGGTTTAAATAATCATATACGTTACTGGCTACTCGATCGATATAGTAATAAGTAAAATTTATTAATATTACATCGATTACTAAAGCAAGTGCTCGTCGCCAAAAACTGGCGTACTTTGGAGGAATCGAGATAATTGAAGTTGCGTTGATGGTATCAGGGTGATTTTTTATAGTTGCTGTCACACGGCCATTTTATCACGAGCAGGGGCTAAAGCGAATTGTGAGTCGGCAGTCGAGAGCGTCCGCGAGCCTCATCAAGAATTTGACAGAGGGGTTAGCTAAACCACTTTCTAACCTGGAAACTACTGCTTGCTTGGTGCCCATCTTTTTAGCCAGCTGAGTTTGCGTTAAACCTTTTTCCATCCGCGCTTTAAGAACCGCTTCCATAGCGGCATACTCCGGTTCTGCACGATCATATGCAGCTTTAATCTTTGGATTCTTCAAAGCCTCTTCAATAAATGGTGTTACATCTGGATATTCTCTTTTCATATAACTTATATGTTATATAATTTCTTTATATCTGTCAATGGCTTTTTTGATTTCTTTCGGAGGTGTTTTCTGACTTTGCTTCTTAAAACCATGCAGAAGATAAAAATCATTATTAATTATCGTATAAAAGATACGAACATTTATTTCCCCGGTAATCCGGAGCTCGTAAATATGGCTGGAAATCTTTTTACTAATTGGTGGTTTTAGAAAGGGGCCGTACTCCTTAAGCATTCTTACCGCGTTAATATATTTACCATAAGTAGACTCGTCCAATGTTTCTACGAATTCCTGAACAGGCAATTCCTCTCTAGAAGTTTTATAGAACTTAACAAACCAACTCACAAATAAATTCTAACACCAACAAGACGTAGGGGCGGGTTTTTCCCGCCCCGAAGGGGCCCCTTCGGGGCCCGCAATTTCAATTCGCGTAATTTTCTAAATAGCCTCAGCTTTTACAACGATAAGCTGAAACTGGTTTAAAATCTTTAAACTTAAGAAATGGTACTTTTGTACCTTTAAACCAGGAAAGTAACCTTGCGGCATACGCTGGAAAAGAACCTAAGTCAAACTCCCCACCGCAAATTGGACATTTTCGATCTGGTTTCATAAACACCACCTAGTTATTTAGTGAGTATTAGTTTTTACCCACTTTTGAAAAATATCAAATAAATAACTCAAACTTAATGGCGATGTACTTACTGGTGTCATATAGGCAGCCAAAGCAACACTAAGTGGAATGTATACCACAATAGAAATAATTGGAACCACTAAATACCCTAACAAATACATGCTTGTAGTGGCTGGACCACCATCTTCAACAACGATAGTCTTCGCAATTTTGTCATGCCAGGTTTGCTTCTTTTTGTCGCGGTAGGCCCAAATATAACCAAGCAGAAATACGTATGAAGAAACGAGAGTAAAAATCTGACGTAAACCAGCAGTAACCCAATCAATTGGCCGACCATCTTCCCGAACAATTCGAATTTTCACTAATTTCTTTCCGGGTGTTTGGCCATTTGTTTGCACCCAAAGAATTACATAGTATAGAAAAGAGATCAAATAAGAAATATTACTAGCAATCGCTGTAGGAATTATTTTTCCAAGAACAACGCGTAATAATAACGTAATACAACCAATAATTAAACCATCGACCGCTAAAGCAGCGCCACGACGGTAGAATCCTGCATAATTGGGTTGATTAGAATTTATTGGAGCCGTCGAAACGGACGGGTTGTTGAGAGTAACTTGTTCCATAAATTTATTTTTGCCCTCCTTTAGGCAACGGAATAATACCAGCCATATCACCAATCACGTTAACAAGTTCTTTGTCGCTGGGAACGATTATTTTAGAGTTATTACTTAAAGCTTTTTCCACGGCTTCAATACGGCGGAGCACCTGAGCGTTACCGACGAAGTATTTTTCCGCGGATTCGTTAACGAGTTTTATAGCTTCGGCTTCGCCTTCGGCCTCTAAAATATTGGCTTGCTTAATACCCTCGGCTTTCTTGATTTCGGCTCGCTTTTGGCCATCTGCGGCCGTTTCGGTCGCCGTAGCGTAATCAATGGCAGCGATCTTCTCGTTCTCGGCTTTAACAACTTTATTCATCGTTTCCTGCACGTCTTTAGGCGGATCAATTTCTTTAAGTTCGGTGCGAACAATTTCCAGACCCCAAGAGCCGGTTTCATCACGGAGTGTTTTCTGTAACTCAAAATTAATGCGACCGCGCTCGCTATTAGCTGACTTTAAAGTCATGGTGCCGATAATGTTACGGAGAGTGGTGCGGGCTAAACTGACGATTTGGTAGTAATAATTATTAACACTGTATTGGGATTTTTTAACGCTGTCTTCGTCGTTCTTGACTTTAAAATAAACTTGGGCGTCGACGGTGGCGTTTAAATTATCGTTGGTAATAATTTCCTGAGGTTCGGCATTGACCATTTGTTCAGTGACGTCAACCGTGGCGATGCGGTCAATAAAGGGAATAATCCAGTTAAAACCGGCATCGGCAAAATGATGATACTTACCAAGACGCTCCACCACACCGCGATGAGTGGGCCGAATAATTCTGATCCCGGCGAAAAAGACGAAAACTAAAAGGCAGATTATTAAAAATAAATACATAGATTATTTACATTCTAGGGCGCTTTAGGCCACTGTCAAGCCCAGTGCTACCTTAATATCCGAAAAAATCTTGGGGACCGGCTGTTCACCATTAATGACTTTAAGAATTCCGGCCACTTCGTACATTTTTAAAATCGGCTCCGTTTCGCGATGATATATTTCCAAACGCTTATGAACAATTTCTGGGGTGTCGTCCTCACGGCGCCGCAGTAACAACCGCTCAATGGAGATTTTGTCGGAAACTGAGAGTTGCACTGCGTAATCAAATCTGATTGGTGAATGCTGCGCCTGATAAATATTCCTAGGGAAGCCATCCAGTATCACCCCTTTTTGGTAACTGGGTTTTCTAAACTCGACCGATAAGACCGCGAAAGTATCCTCGTCTGTAACTAGAAGACCACGCATGATTTTGTCGCGAATCCGACGCGCCATTAATGAGTTACCATGTTCTAAACTTCGGAAGATATCGCCGGTCGAAATTGCCGGAATACCAAGAACGGCAGAGAGGAGACGCGCTTGAGTGGATTTTCCGCAGCCCATTGGTCCCAAAATGACTATGTTCATACTGAATTCCGATTACATCTGCCCTTGAAACTTCTTCGCCAGTTTTTTCTGGGTCTCTTTAAACGCCTTGTTGATCGCTTCCCGAAGCCGTTTGTCTTCAACGCCACCAACTTCCAGACTTTCGACTCTAAAGTCACCGCGCATCTTTATTTTTACCCCGTGCTCCTCTGTTTCCAAGAACATCTCTTCCATTTGCTTTTTCATAGCCAGCTGTTTTTTTATGGTCGAAGCTTGATCTTTTTTAGCGTCTATAAAATCAGTAATTTTAGACATATATCATTTCAAAAAAGAATCGTAGTCACGGGTCACCAGTAAAGACTCGACTTGCTTTACTGATTCTAGCACAACCGAAACTACGATTAGAACACTGGTACCGCCAATGGCGAGAGAAGCGGCTGTCGCGAATAAATTCTGCATTAGTGATGGCAGAACTGCAACGAGACCGAGGAAAATTGCTCCAGACAAAGTAATGCGAGCCAGAATCCAGTTTAGAAAGTTGACTGTCGGCTTCCCCGGCCGAATTCCCGGGATAAACCTACCACTTTTCATAAACTCATCAGCAATTTTTTCAGGATTAAACGAAATTACAGTATAAAAGAAGGTGAAAGCCACCACCATCACAAAGTAAAAAATATTATAGACTGCTTTTTGAGGAGTAAAGTTAACAATTAACCAATTGGCAACGGCTCTAATTTGCGGCTCCGAGAAACGTTGTAAAAATTGACCCAGCGAGGCCGGCAACATTACTACTGCCACCGCAAAAATAATCGGCATCACCCCGGCCTGATTCACTTTTAACGGTAAGTGAGTTGGGGCTTCACTGTAACCTCCGGTACTATTAGTGCGACGCGCCACGTGAATTGGAATCCGGCGCTCCCCTTCGTTAACGGCCACAATGGCAATGATAATAGCCACCGCCGCCACTCCCAGCGCAATTAAATTAAAGGAGTTTTCGGGAGTAATAGTTTGGGTTAGTGACGAAAAGGCCGAGGGCAAACGGCTTAAAATGCCGGCGGTGATAACCACCGAAATTCCGTTACCAATGCCATATTCCGTGAGTAATTCTCCCAGCCACATCATGATCATCGTTCCGGCAACCAGTGTGATGATCAGAGTCCCCAGCTCCCACCACTGCAAACTCCCGAAAATATTGATTTGTTTGGAAAGTAGAAAATAGAGGCCAACGGCTTGAACGATGGCGAGAGGAACAGTTAAAAGACGGGTCCACTGATTAATCTTTTCGTACCCTCCCGGCTCTTTTTGCAAAGCTTCGATTTTTGGCAAGGCCATCCCTAGTAACTGAAAAATAACGGAAGCGGTGATATAAGGGTTAAGGCTTAAACTGGCGATTGAAAAATGTTGTAAATTCCCACCACTAAATAAATCAAAAAGACCAAAAAAAGCGTTGCGAGAGAGCAAATCGCGTAGCTTACTAACGTCAACGCCAGGCAGAGGAATATTTGACAGAACCCTAAGGAGCGCCAAAATCAGGATAGTAAACAAAATCCGCCGTCGCAACTCCGGCACCTCCCACATATTGCGAATAGTTCGAATAATTTTATCGATCATAAAAGAATGGTCAGGGTGACAGGATTCGAACCTGCGGCCTCCAGTACCCCATACTGGCGCGCTACCAACTGCGCCACACCCTGTAATTACGCCAGTTCATGATAGCATACCAATAATACAAATTGTCATTCCGGGCTTGACCCGGAATCCAGTCAACAGATTAACAATTGGATCGAATTACTGGATTCTGAATCAAGTTCAGAATGACAAATTATTAAAATAAACTTACCTGACTCTCATCTACCTTCTTCACATTCCCAGCCACTTTAATTGTGCTCTGATCCATATTTAAAATACCGGGAATCTTTAGGAAATCTTCTTTTAGGACCCGCTTTACATTTTCGCTCCGAAGCGCTGCGGCGGGATGGTAAAGAGGGAAAATAATAAAATTACCAACTTTCTTCGGAACGCCATGGTCCTTACTGATTTTAGAGTCCTTTAAAAAGTGCTCCAAGGCGAACTTGCCAAGAGGAATTACTAATTTCGGCTTGATAGCCCGCAGCTGATCATCTAAATATGGTGTGCAGGCCCTAATTTCATCAACCATCGGTTCCCGATTGTCGGGCGGCCGACATTTTACGATATTACCAATCCACACATCTTGTCGAGTTAAGCGAATGGTCTTCAGTAACTCTGACAAAAGCGCTCCGGACTGGCCCACGAACGGGCGCCCCTGTTCATCTTCATTCATACCTGGCCCCTCGCCAATAAATACAATTTGCGCTCTGGGATTACCCTCGCCGGGCACCGCGTTTTTACGGCCATGACAGAGTCGACATTTCTGGCATTTAGTCACCGTGGACGCAATTCTTTTTAGTAAGTCATCATTTCCCATAAATCACAAGTCATTCCGGGCTTGACCCGGAATCCAGTAACTTGATCCGATTTATAATCGGTTGACTGGATTCCGGCTCCGGGGCCGGAATGACAAGTTTCTAGTATCGTGGCATGAAATCTTTAATATTATTTGAGGTAATAGTTACCGCTGTCGCTTTGCCCTCTACGATTTGGAGGACAACTTTGCGACAGACAGCTTCAATAATTCTTTGCAAACTTCGGATTCCCGAATCATAACCCAAGGGGCGAATTAATTTCGGCCAAATCTCGTCACTAAAAGACAGCTGCTCACTTTTGAGTCCTGTCGCCTTCATCACTTTTGGCAGTAAATAATTTTTAATGATTACTTCCTTTTGAGAATCGGTGTATGAAGGCATTTGAATAATTTCTAAGCGATCCATAAGCGCGGCCGAAAAAGTCCCAATATTATTAGCGCTACAAATAAACATCACATCTGACAGGTCCAAAGGATAATCAAGATAATGATCGCGAAACGAAGTATTCTGCTCAGGATCAAGTAGTTCGAGAAGGACAGCCATAAAGTCACTGCGTAGCCCTTGTTCGCCACTGACTTTATCCATTTCATCAAGCAGAATTAAGGGATTTCTGACTCCAGTCCGAATCAAAGCTTTAACAATTTGGCCCGGTTCCGGGTCCGGTAAACTTTTGCTTTTACCACGCAGTTCGGTCGTTGTGCCGAGGGCGCCCATAGAAATCCGGATAAATTTTTTGCCAAGGGCTTCGGCTACAGACCGCGCCATAGTCGTCTTCCCAACGCCCTGCAACCCAACCAAACAAAGTACCGTGGCTTTTTCCATTGGTTTGTCAGCCTTCTGTTCAATTAACATTTTTTGGACGGCCAAATATTCTAAAACTCGCTGTTTCACATCGTCTAGTCCGTAATGATTTGCATCAAGCACTTTCTGCGCGTTAGCGATATTTAAATTATCTTTAGTGTAATTTCCCCAGGGAATTGAAAGGACGGTTTCTATGTAAGTGCTTAAGGTATCAAACTCTGAAGAATAATTAGAGACATGCGAAAGGCGATTAAGTCGGTCCAGCATCTGAACCAAGCGTTCTTTTAGACCATCCGGGAGCCCCTTCGCGGCCGATACTTGGTCGTTTAGTTTTTTTAGTTCAATAAAGAGGAAATCTTCCGCCACGAACTTAGTTTAGCAGAATTAAGTTAGAGTTTAAGCAGTTTTTCAAGTGTTACAGTTTCTTGGCTGCGGGCAATCATATCTTTTACGGCGACCGTGCCGTCTTTTAGTTCCGTCTCACCAATAATGAGCGCTTTCCCGATCTGTTTCCGATCAGCGTATTTAAGTTGCTTCTCGAGTTTGTCGGATTTTCCAAGCCAAGTGACTACGTTTTTACCAGATTCTCGTAATTTAGTGGCCACTTCAAACGCTCTTTTTTGGTAACCGTCCGACTCGGAAGGCCAAACAGTGACTAAGAAGTCGATTGTATTCTCCATCTTTGGTAACAGATTCCAGTTCTTTAAAAATTCTAAAAAAGTGTAGTCACCAAGAGCAAAGCCGGTCGCAGGTAGTTCGTAATCGCCAAAGATATTTATTAGCCGATCGAAGCGTTCCCCGCCAAAAAGCGACCGCCGATTATTTGGGTTCTCATCGTAAACTTCATAAACAAAACCATCGCTATAATCAAAGCCACGAATAATCGAGGGGTCAAAGCGGCAATATTCATAAAGTCCCGCGTCTTTGAGAAGACTGACTAGTTTCTGAATGGCTAAATATCCTTCGTTTTTATTAAGTAACTCATCGGAAATAATACTCGGTAAATCTTGAAACTTGGAACTTAGAAATTTGTTAACGGAATCGACTTGACCTTGTTTTAGACCCAAGTCAAGTAAGGCAGCATCGAAATCCTCCTGAGATAACTTACCCTTCTTGTCCATCAACCTTCTTACTTTTGTTTGCAATTCTTCTGACAATCCCAAGACGTTCCCTAACAGTTCAGCGACTAATCTTCGATCGCTAAACCGCACGCTAAATTGCTCTTGTTTAGCCCCAAAAGCTTTAAGTAAAGAAATGATTAAAGAGAAAATTTCAAAGTCGGCCGTAGCTCCCGCTTCGCCAAAAATGTTAGCTTCGAGTTGGTAAAATTCGCGCCCCCGGCCTAGCTGTGGCTTCTCAAAGCGCCAATTATTGCCGATCATAAACCAGCGCACAGGCTTTGGCAGTTCCTCAAACTTCTGAGCAATCATTCGGACTGTTCCCGGAGTCAGTTCTGGTCGAACGGCCAGTTTGCGGCCACCTCGGTCTTCAAATGAGAACAGTTGGTCGTTGACGATTTCCGATCCAGACTTAGCCGCAAAAATTTCTAGAGGCTCAATGATCGGAAAATCATATTCTTCAAAACCAAACGATAAGCACACCTGTTTCCAAGTGTTAAAAATATAATTCCGGATTTTCATATCCTCCGGATAAAAATCCCTCGCCCCTTTATAAGGCTGGGTGCTTAGTTTTTCGGCTTTTATTTTTTCCATCCCCGTGATTATAGTTTAAAAAGGGTAACAAATGTAGTGACCAAGTTGTTATTGGATATAACAACGGTAAATTAAAAGTTAATAAGTAATAGTTGCAGTACTTTTGAGTTCACCATCTATATACAGTTTTAACTCTTTATTCCCAACGCTCCAAGTAAAAGCAATCATATGCTTTTTAGATTTATCAAGAGTGGATACGTCACATTCAACGTCAGTTCTGCCTTTCCCGATGTAAACGTGAAATACCTTAATCTTTCTATCAACGTCCTTGATAATTAAAATGGATCCACCCAAAGGATTAACCTGAAGCAATTGGATGGCCTCATTGCTTTGGAAGTCGACTTTGTTCTCGCTTATCCAGAACTCAATTGTTCCTTCTAATATGCTACTTTGGTTTAGGTTATTTCCCATGTATTACCTCCATACTATTATTCATATATAGATTTTCTATTATACCTTCATTTTTCACAGTTTGCTGCTGTTTTATTGAAGAGATTAGTTTATAAATTGCTTTAGTACCACTTTTTAATTCACGTATAACCATGAATATTGAAAAAGGAAAACCAAGTATAGTAACAATATTCGCTAAAACCGAGATTTGCTCAGCCATATTGATAATAAATTATGATCAAATCCTGAGGACATTATAATACAAAAACTTTGGGAAGATCGTTTTTAGTTAGGAAATATTTCGTCCAGACAATTAACTGCATATTTTTGTCCAAAATAAAGATTTGCTGTGATTGTAGCATCACTACCTTTTAAATTCTGTTCGTAGCTAAGTGAGCTTAAACTATCTGCTGGTACTTTAACGTCTCCAAGATTTGAAAGTTCTTCTAGACTACTTGGGAACTTGCCAGTTTTAAGTTGAAATAAATTGCAGGATAAAGCAAGGCGTTGTGTAAGACTCCTCAAGTTAGTATTGTGTGTTATTATCGTGCTATACAAAGTACGCCCAACGAAAGCAAATGTTGTAACTAGGATTACTAGTGAAATTGCTATCTTCTTTTTCCTAACATCAGTCATAAGCAATTAATAGTAAACAGCACAAGCTATCAGTTGTCAAAGATAAAGGATTAGCCACAATTAGCCATTAATTACTCTTTCGTCCCAACGTTAAAAATCGCCCGCCAGGGTTGGTAGAGGTGACTTAAAATTTTCTCTGGAAATTATTTTACGACCGGTTTTTTGTTCCAACTCTTTCCGAGCATTTTTGGCTACTCGCCCTCCCCGTACCGCCGGAATTTTATTTTCTGTAAAACCACTAGCCCCAACGGTCTCCGCTATTTGACGGGTCGAAAGTTCTGCCAGCGCGGTAAAGATTAACTCCGCCTCCGTCATATGATCCCTTAGGTTTTCCGTTTTCAAGTTTTTTAAGTTTTTATGCTGCTTTACAGTTAGATCCGACCATTCATGATGAATAATATTTGTTAAAACGGCGTATTCATTTTGCTCTTTCACATCATGCGATTTCCAATAATCTGTTAATTTATTTCTGGTTTCCTGGCCTGTCATCCTCTGTTGAATCCATTTCTCACTCCGACCGTACTTTTTCCAGTTTTCACGAGCGCGGTTTAGGGACCTCTCCGGATCAGCACTTTCCTGGATTCTTTCGTAACCAACTTTAGCCAACCATAGCTTAATAGGCTCAGCCTTGGGACTGGGGACTGATTGGATTAGTCTTAGCAATGTTTCGACGTCCGCAACGTCTGTCATGCGCATTTTTCCGTCTTCCGCTGGTAATTTCAACCGGTTACATTTTGTAACCACTTCACTACCCTCAGCTAATAGTCGGCTTTTTAAGACCTTCCAATAGTTCCTCGCCGCTTGGAAATGAGGTTGTAAAGTTAAAGCTCGGACGATGTCGATAACAGAAAAATACCAGGTTTCAGAACCCTCATCGAAGTGGCGACGGATCTTGTAGCCATCGAAAATAGCCAATGTATCTACAGAGTCCTTGACCATATACAAAGTATACTACTACTCTTTCGTCCCGACGTTAAAAATTGCCCGCCAGGGTTGGTAGTGACTCACAAAAGTATCGTCTTGGAGGACGGAACCCGCGCGAGTAACTTTGCGGTAAAAGGTGACATCGGCGCCCGAGGCGCTAAAGTCAGTTTGTAAAGTCGTCCCTTTTGGTAAAGTCGGATCGTCTTGATATAAAGTGGCCGGAGCCGGTTGATTATTGGTGACGACAGGACCGTTCATAGCAACCAAGCGACCGTCTGAAGTTCCAAAAATCTGGAAACCCAAAAAGTTTTTATTAATGTCAATTTCTCGCTGAATTAAAATGTAGTTCGGCGTGTCATTCCTAAAGACTAGATCGACGCCTGGATTGTAGACCGTCGCATCTAGTCCTACAGGCGGTTCGTAATAGTGAACACGATACGCGTGAGCCGTGCGACTAATGATTGGAAGCCCGGCATTTAAAGCCGCCCGAAAAAGAGTCGTCGATACTTGGCAAAGACCGCCCCCAGTACCGAGTATCGTCCGACCGTCAGAGATAATATAAGCTTCGTCATAGCCGGTCGCCGCGCTCACCTCACCGACCAGATTATTAAACGAGATTTCGGTGTTCGGCGGAATTAAAGCCCCACTGATCCGACCAGAGGCGACGTCAATATTATGAATTCTCCCCGGGATACTGCCATAAAAATTTGAAGTCCCCTCTCCAATTAATTCGTTGATACCATATTCATTGCCGCTTTTGGGGGCTGGCGTAGTGTTGACGACCAGAGCGACAGACTTCGGCGTTGTCGTCAACTCTAAGGCTTGCGCAATTGCCGCCGCCGATTCTGTCACTTTTAACTCGTAACCCGGCTGAGAGGGTTTAAAGTCAACTACTTTATTATTATCTGTTTTAAAGACTTCGCCCCGACTATCAGCGTTAAGGTCTGCGGCAATTGTCGTTAAGTAATCAGTGATAACAGTGGTATTAGCGGAGACGGTGACATTACCTGGTGACTTGGTAAAAGTTAGAAAGTGCAACAATTGACCCGGCGTTAAAGACCAACTTTTATTATTGAAAGTAACTTTAGTTAGTGTTGTAACTTTAGTCGACACAGCATCGTTAATCGCTTGCAGGTCAGCTTGGTAAATCTGGGGCTTTGATGCAATTAGAGGCAAAGTGATATCTGAATAATCAAACTTGGACCATTTACTTAATAGCTGGGATTTGACGGAGTCTTCAGAGATAATCCAACCGCTATTTTCGGAAGTAATAGTAAATGTCCCGGAGTCAAAACTAAAGCTGGCGTCGTGAGCCGGTTTAGCTAATTGCAACGATACATTAGTAATTATTTTCGACAATTTCTCACTATTATATGAATAGATAGGTTTAATAATTCGTAAATGCCTAGCCACTTGCCATTTAGTAATTAACTCAGATATAAAATCACCACTACGACCAACGTTGTAAGCCATTTCGGCAGTCTTCAGAGCGTTATATGTAAAGTCTATGTCGGCCGCGGTTACCGGAAAATTCTTGTCGCCGAAAGTTAAAGCTGAGCTTGGGGAAGCGGTATCATAAGTGCGATTGATAATATCTAAACTTTGAGCTACGGACTTACCACCAAGATTTGTTTGGCCAAAATAGACTCCTGGTATAATTTTTCCAGCGTAATAAAAATTAAAGATAGCGTAGGCTATAAACGGAGTGGTTAAAAGAAAGCCGAGGAATATAAATCCGAATCGACGGATCACGTCCGCACCTCCCAAGCAGAACGGGCAATCGCCGCATCCTTTGCCGTCAAGATTTTAACAACCACCCCCATCTGTACCATTACAAAATCTCCAACTTTAACATCTTCTCCACCAGCTAGGGCGTCGCGCGTTTGACCCGGATAGGCGACCGTCACCCGCTGGCCTTCAACATTTAGAATCTTCCCAGGAATTGCAAGGCACATATTCTGCTATCATTATAGATGTTATGGACCAGACAGTCACGAGTATCTTAAGTAAGAAGTTGGTGGTTGGTTGGTTCTCGTTCACTTGCTCCGAGGATAGCACGATACTCTTGACGGAAATGCTTAACACTCATTTTGATGATTGGGTTAAATTAGTTGAGTTTAAACATTTTAAAACTCTAAAATCCGACAATGATTTATCAAATCTGGACGTGGCTTTTATCGAAGGGGCAATTTCATCCGATTCCCAAGCCGTGGACGTTAAAAAGATTCGAGAGAATGCTAAATACGTGGTGGCCATTGGCGCTTGCGCTTGTACAGGGATGCCATCGAGTTCCCGGAATGCTTTTGGGGACAAAGAAATGACCGGAAAAATAGGAGACTATTTTAAACGTTTTGATTACAGTGCTAAAGTGCAAAAGTTAGAAGATGTTATTAAAGTAGACGATAAAGTCGATGGCTGCCCAATGAATGCCGCCAAATTTACTGAAGTTTTGAGTAAATACCTAACATTATTTAAGATAAATAATTAACGCTCTCTTCGTTCGCTACCAATTTATCGAGGCGAAAATTGTAAAAATTACGATATGCATCAAGAAGAAATCACGATTGAAAATATCACAAAGATTGAGGGCACTGCGGGCCTGAATGTAACTGTCACTGACGGCAAAGTTACGGATCTTAAATTTATAATTAAAGATTACCGTCGTTTTTATACCGAAGCCGTAAAGGGTAAACCAATTGTGGCCGCCCCGGCGTTTCTATCGCGAATTTGTGGCACTTGTTCCGTGGCCCATACTTTTGCCGCCATTAAAGCTCTAGAAAAATCACAGGGTATTGAAGTTTCGGAGCAAACAAAGCTCCTGCGACGTCTCGCTTACGACGGTCTGATGATTAGAGACCATGCCCTTCACCTTTACTTTTTCGTTCTACCAGACGTTCTTGGCATCGATTCAATTTTGGACATCTCCGACGATCACGATGACCCGGCCCACACTCTTCTTCACGATTCTTTCGATATAAAAAAATTGGGATCAGATATTACAGACGCCATAATTGGCGCCGCTATTCATGCTCCCTACCCTACCGTTGGTGGCTTCCTTAAACTTCCGGACCAATCCAAGTTCGCGGATCTGATCACCCGTTTGGAAAGAATTCGACCCCAAGTCATCCGTGGTATTAAAACCTTCGCGGAGTACCCTGCGACTCTCACCCGCAACTCCGACTACCTAGCTCTTCGAAATGACAAGCAGTACGATTTTCTAAACGGCGAAATCATTAACTCTAGCGGTAAGAAAGTCCCAGAAAAGCAGTTTCACGATTTTCTAAAATCGGTAGTTATTCCCTATTCTCAAGCCGAGGGCTACGTCTTTTCCGACAGTCATGAAGATTATTTAGTGGGGTCCTTAGCCCGAATAAATTTCAATAAAGATTTACTGAATCCACTAGTGAAAGCGGAAGCTAATGAATACTTAGGACTCTTCCCCTCAAATAATATTTACCATAATAATTTAGCTCAAGCGATTGAAATTTTACAATGTGTGGAAGACGCCTTAAGTATTCTGAAGACTTTAAAAATAGTTGATGAAAAACCGATCCGAAAACCGCCTCAAGCCGGTATTGGTGTGGGTGTCGTTGAGGCCCCTCGCGGCACGCTCTACCACATGGCTAAAGTGAACGGCTCTGGAATAATTGAAGATTATGATGTTATAGTTCCCACAGCCCAAAATCAAATAAATATCGAAAATGATTTAAAGAAATATTTTAACGAGAATTTAAGTAAAGATCGTAAAATTTTAAAATTAGAAGCCGAAAAAATTATTCGAGCCTATGACCCATGCATGTCTTGTGCCACTAACTTTTTAAAAATCGAATGGACCGACGAGTAATCAACTTCTGGTGACATCGGTAGCCCAACGATCGTAACTTTTCCTAACCTCCCTAATTTTTTTAAATATTTGAGCTGCAACCCTAAATCAAAATCATGGGCCGAATTCCGCGGTGACAGACTCAAATGATTAAGTTCCATGTCAGACAAGACTTTGGAAAAGTCTAGTCCAGCGATGACGTCCAAGATAACAACATCCTCAGAATTTTCAAAAGGCAAATCCGCATTCGGTTTTACAAATTCAAACTTAATTTGACCACCAAAATCAACCACCAACTTTTTAGCAACCTCCATCGCCAATTTATCTTCGTTAACATCTTCATTTCCAAAAACGTAAACATTCATATAGTGAATAGATTCGATCGTAGGGGCTTAGCCTGCTAAGCCCGCAACGATTAGTATATAATAAAGACATTAAAGGAGAACAAATGGACAATAAAGCCTTAGGATTATTAGTAAGATTCGCACTGTCGGCCAAGTGCTCATCGGAGATTAATACGCAGCTGCTTCTAGACTGTATAAAAACCGGTAATTACACAGGAGTAGAAACCGAACTTAAAAAATTTAAGTTTCTTTACTCCTATTTACGCTTAATCTCTGAAGTGTTTGTTACTTCGCCATTTACTTACGAAGTGGCACGTGCCTACTGCTTTGGAGACAGCAGACTAACAAAATTCGAACATTTCCACTTTTTAAGGCTACTGCAGATATATAAGGAGCAAGGAGTAAAACCACAACTCATCGATAGGCTTCGAACAAATTTACTAAATAAATTTGTACCCCACCACGACCAAAAGGTGCTACATGCCGACGTTATTTTGGTTGGATTAACTGGAACCGAGGCGACAGATGCAGCCAATAAATGTCTGGTCCGTGAAGGAACGGTTACGGATATTTTGAATGGATTTGTTACGTTAACTTTGCGCTCGGTAAACCACGTCGGAGGTACATTCAAACCGAAGACTTTGACTGAAGAGTTGCTGGTAGCTCGTTGTTTCGTAAGCGGAATTAAGGTTGGTGACACTGTGGCAGTTCATGGCGGATACATTATCGCTATTTTAACAAAAGAGGAGAAGAAAAAGATTGAAGACGCCTTAAAGTTGGTACTTAAGTCGTTTTAATTTAAAGGCCAAACGATTTTACCAGTTTCGTCGGTAATGATAATGGCCTTGGTGGGACAGGACTGAGCTGCGAGTAGCAAGTTTTCAGGACTGTCCCCACTTTTTTCCGAAATGACCGCTTTATTCTCACCATCAAGCGTAAAGGTGTCGGGAGAAACCGCCAGACAAGAAGCCGCCCCAATGCACAAACTTCGAATGACTTGCAACTTATATTTTCCCACTTGCACCACTCTATCTTCCATAAGATTACGATACCAAATTAATAATACTTTGAAAACAGTTTACTTAAATCTGGTTTCGTCGGTTGACGCGATACTAATGTCTGAGACGAAATTTGAGGCACTTGCGATTCCGCGGTGGCTTTTACTTCTTTGTAAATTAGGCCAAGTGGTATCTGCTTTTCGCCCCATTCTAAAGCTTTATTAAAAGCCGTGATTTTATTAGTGTGATCATAATCTGCCGGTAATTGGTAAGTATTTTGCTGATAAAACTGATGAGTACAAACATTATTAAATGTTACGCAGGGTTGCAAAATATCGATTACTGCCAGTCCTCTATGTTCGTTGGCTTGAATAATTAAATCCGTTAAGCCATGAATATCACCGGAAAAACCACGCGCCACAAACGTTGCCCCGGAGGCAATCGCTAAAGCTAAAGGTGGAAACGGATAATCGGGATTTCCAGCAGGTGTTGATTTAGATTTAAAGCCGTGTTGTGAGGCCGGTGAAGTTTGCCCAGTGGTTAAGGCGTAAATGGCGTTATCGTGAAGTAACACAGTCAGATCATGATTCCGACGGCAGGCGTGAATAAAATGGTTGCCACCTTCCCCCAGCATGTCGCCATCTCCAGTGAACACGAAGACGTTCAAGCGATTATTGACGTATTTAACCCCTTCGGCAACGGGCAAAGCTCGACCATGTAAACCCTCAAAAGAGGTTATTTTCGTAAAATTGACGATGTGGCCATGGCAACCAATCCCCGCGACGAGTACCGAATTGGTATTATCCCAACCTTTTGCAACGCAGGCATTTTTAAAAGCGGCCCAAATGGTTAAGTTCCCACACCCCGGGCACCAATTGGGAAAATATGGCGTGGTTAAATCTTTAAGAGAAGTCATAATTTTTTTGATAGCACAGAATCAATCTTAGCGGTAATTTCTTCAGGATAAATTGGCCGGCCGTCATATTTTAAAAACTGATCCGAAATTTCAATACCGGTTTTTTCGCGAATTAAAGCAGCGAGTTGAGCAGTATAATTACATTCGACATCAATAATATGTTTCGATCTCGACAAAATATCGCAAACCGCTTCGACTGGGAAAGGACTTAGCCAAGTTAAATGTAAAAAGTTAACATTATCAAAATTTTTAAGAGTCTCTATTATCGCCCCTTTGTTGCTTCCCCAAGAAACCAATGTGACATCAGCGTCTTTCGGACCTAGCAATTCCGGATCCGGCATGTCCTCTTTAGCACAAGTAATTTCTTTCTGCTGACGTTTTTTAGTCTGCGCAACATGATTTAAAGCTTCTTCGCTAGAAAATCCAATTTCGTTATGCTCATCAGAATTTGTGACAAAGAAATTACCGCTCCCCGGAAGGGCTCTTGGTGAAATTCCAGAATCTGTGACAGCGTAACGCTGATAATTAGTATCAACAGGGACTGTAGATAGCGAGTTGAGCCCGGCGAAATCCTCCATAGCCGCCGCGGCGACGGAGTGATCATTCTCACATAAAGTCTTATCAACCAGCAGAATCACCGGTGTTTGGTATTTACTGGCTAAATCCAGCGCTTGTTTAGTGAGATTAAAAGCTTCAGTGACATCACCAGCAGCTAGAACAATTCTTGGAAACTCGCCTTGATGAGCATGTAGCACAAATTGCAAATCGCCTTGACTAGTCCACGTAGGAAGACAGGTCGCGGGACCCGGACGCATTCCTTCGATGATGACGAGTGGCGTCTCCGCCATCGCCGCGAGGCCCAGTCCTTCAGTCATTAAACAAAAACCCCCACCGGAAGTTGCAGTGAGCGCCCGCGCCCCGGCATAAGAAGCTCCAATCGCCATATTAATAGCCGCAATTTCGTCTTCCGGCTGCTTGTAAATAAAACCATACTCATTCTGTAGTGATGCAAGAACAGACAGAAGTCCAGTGATCGGAGTCATCGGGTAAATCGCCGCGAATTGCAGACCCCCGGCAATTGCCCCTAAAGCCAAGGCCTCATTGCCATTAACGACCATTCTTTGTGGAGCATCTTTGACGGAAGTTAAGACCGTTCCTAAATTCTTAGAAAAATTCTTAGTCGCATAATCGTAGCCCAATTGCGCCGCTTTCAAGTCACCCGCCACCTCCCCACCCGAAAAGTTTTTAAAAATAACTTCTTTCAGAATCGTTAAGTCGCCACCAAGCAAGGCCGCCGTCACTCCCAAAGCCACCATATTGGCAATCAGCTCGTTACTACCTATCTCGCGAGCCAACCTCGAAAGTGGTGCTTGGCAAACAACTACCTCTTTAGCTATTTTTGTGAGATCCAACTTTCGATCGATATCGATGACAATTTGTGACCCAGACGCGAGTTCTCCTCCATAACGATTAATCGTTTCCTGATTAAAAGCGATTAAAAAATCAGTAGCTAGGCGCGGCGCGGTGACCGAATCTTTCGAGATATTGATCTGCATCATATTGTGCCCGCCTTTTATGAGCGACCCGTATTCGGTGTGGGTATAAATATGGTAACCGGAGCGCGTCGCTAACTTTGCAAAAATTAAACCGGTCGACTTAATGCCCTGCCCTGCTTCACCACCAATTTTAATTGTGTAGATATTTTGACTATACATAGATGTTTATCAATACTTCTCCGTGTAAATCCTGGCGGCTTGGCAACCGTGATCGAGCATTACTTGAGAAACCGCCGCAATCATATTTTTATTCCCGCATAAATAAACAGCGCAATTTTTAACGTCCTGTAAATCTCGAGCAACGTACTCGGTTACGAAACCGGTGTCACCTTTCCAAGTCACTTCCGGTTTATTAACCACGATTCGATACTTAAAGTTTTGATATGTACTAACCATTTTCTCAAACCAATCCTTTAAGAAAACTTCCGTTGAACTATTTAGACCTAAGAATAAAGTAACCGATTGCTCTGGATTTGATTTTAAAACCGCCTCAATCTGGCATTTTAGTGGAGCCAACCCTGATCCCGTCGCCACAAAAAGTAGTTTTGAAGCGCCGTCTTCAGGCTTTAAAGTGAAGGTTCCCAAAGGACCAAGAAAAGCGAGCTTATCGGAGGCTTTAAGAGCCGCAAAAAACTTAGAGCCTGGTCCGCCAGGTGAAGTATCAACGAGTAGATTAAATCTATTTGAAGCTGTTGTGCCCGCAATCGAATAGCAATTAATTCGGTCACTGGCAACCTTGACGCTAACATATTGACCAGGTTGAAAACTAAACGGTTCCACGGTTTCCAGCTCAAAATAATGATACTTGTTAGCTTCAACGACGTGGCTAATGACTGTCGCTGTCTTGAACTTTGGCCCGACGATTTGACGTGGCTGTAAAATCACTTTACCGTCCACCGCCCATACGTCATTCAAAGTTACAATAACCGGATTGATCTCAATGTCGGTAACCTCCGGCATTATTGCTATTAGTTGACTGAGCCTCACCAGCACGTCATAAAGTTTCTCCAAAGCATGCGCAGGCACTCCTTCACTTTCCTTAAGTAGTGACCAAACTTTAGAACCTTTAACTAAGTTTTCGGCGTGTGACCGGTCAATTGGCAACAAATGAAGATTTCGATCAGCGACTAGTTCAGCGAGTGACCCACCAGCCCCAAACAGCAGTACCGGTCCGAAGGTCGGGTCACGTTTGACGCCAATAATTACCTCCACCCCACTTACCACTTCCTTTTGAATCTGAATTCCCACATTTTCCTTAATATCATCGTCGAGACTTGAGATCTTACGTGTGAGTTCTGACCAAGCACTTTCCAACTGTCCTTCGTTATTAATGTTGACGATAACACCACCAATTTTTCGTTTATGCAGAAGGCCCGGCGACGACAATTTTAAGACGACCGGGTAACCAATCTTGGTGGCTAGTTGGCTGGCGTCAGAAAGTGACGTCACTGTGGATGTTGGCGGTGTTGGAATTCCAGCCAGTGACAACACGTTATTGGCTGCCAAATTATCAAGAGCCGGTTGCTCGGCTTTTACTGCAGACTCGATAATCTTCTCAACTTGAGTTGATATTTCATCTGAAAGTTCGGTAACCTCGGAAGTCGGAAGCCTAGAACCTACGGTTAATTGCCGCTTTCTAAACTCCCACATGGCTCCGATGGCAGCAATGGCTCGCTCTGGAAAACGAAAGGACGGGATCTGGTATTCGTTTAATTTTTGCTCCCCCTCGGCCACCAATGTGCCCCCAATAAACGAGCAAAAAATCGGTTTCTGATATTTTTTGGGTAACTTCCCTAAAGCTTCCGCTGTTTGCGCAATTTGCGTCATAATTTGGGGAGTTAATATGACAACTAACGAGTCAATATTATTTGTTTGTAGAATAATCTCGGAGGCTGCTGCAAAGCGATCTGCCAACGCATCCCCTAAAAGATCAATTGGATTTTGAATACTCGCCGACCTTGGCAAAACGTCCAAAAGCTTTTGACGAGTAGCCTCATCAAAATGGACAAGCTCCATTCCCGCTTCTGAGGCAGCGTCGGCGCAAATCACCGCTGGTCCCCCAGCATTAGAAATAATTGCAACTTTTGGTCCCTCTGGGAATTTAGACCAGGAAAAGGCCCGGGATAAGTCAAAAAAGTCTTCCATTGTTTGAGCCCGAATAACGCCAGCCTCTTTTAAGGCCACCTCTAAAATAGAATCGCTACCGGCAATAGAGCCCGTATGTGATTTCATTGCCGTTGCCGCCGCTTGAGTCTTCCCAGGCTTAATAATGAAAACTGGTATAGTTTTTGTAATTTCTGACGTCACCTTTAGAAATTCTGGACCGTTAGCAATCGACTCTAAATACATTCCTATCGGAGCCCTCGACTCACTCTTCTGAAAATAACGTAAAACATCATTTTCGGTAACCACCGCTTTATTCCCCAAAGTTATAAAATCACTAAAACCAAGTTGTTGCGATTTACACCAATCAAAAAGACTCGCAGCAATCGCTCCCGATTGCGAAATGAACCGCAGATTTCCAGTTTGTGAATAAGTTTCGCCGAAAGTGGTGTTAATTGGGCAATCATTGTTAACGTAACCAAAACAATTTGGACCCAAAACATTCAATTGATATTTTTGAGCGATTTCTAGAAGCTGTTTCTCTAACTTCGCACCCTCATCACCAACCTCTTTAAAGCCCGCCGTGTAAATGACGACATTTTTAATTCCAGCTTCCCCAATCTGAACCATAACCTCAAGTGCCAGTAAAGTGGGGATAGCAATAATCGCCAACTCAGGAACTTCAGGTAAAGTTTTAATGTCGGCAAAACACGGCAAATTTCCGATTTTTTGAAGTTTAGGATTAATGGGGTAAATCTGGCCCTTAAAACCAGAGTCAATAATGTTTTTAAGGACAATCGCCCCCACTTTTTCGGGCGTTTCTGAGGCGCCAATAATAGCGACAGATTTTGGGCAGAATAGGGCAGTTAAATCCACAGGCTTAGTTTAGCAACAACCAATGCGACTGTCATTATGTTTTGATCGCCCTTGAGTTCAATAGTTGTAGTATCTGTTGCTTCTCGGTTTCGCTGTCGCCAAGCATAAAAACTTTTAAATGTTCTTTACACCACTCGTTATATTTATCAAGATCCCTAGATGAGATAACCACGTCATGTAAACTTTCTGAACCTAAACTTAAGGCCCCTGAACGCACGCCATCTATAACTCCAGCTAAACTAGCTACGTATAAAACTGTAACGTCACGTTTATGTCCGTTGTGATCCTCAAAGGCGTAACGAAAAGATTCCAAATCACCAACATACCCATTTCTTCCAAAAACACCTTCTATAGTGGCGAAACCGTCAGACCTTTCTAAATTTCCCCCTCTAAGCCAACAAAGATTTGGGCACTCCTCAAGTAACTCGGATAAAACCATATTCCCCGGACTTCTCTCCGTACTGTAACAATAAGGCATAATTCTTCCAATCAAATAAGAGTCATTACCGTATTGCGACCAAGAGTCCGGAAAGTAATCCTTGTTATGCGAGTTATGAATAATATTATAAATTTTGTCGCAAACGTAATCTCTGCCTCGCTGCCCAACTTCGGGAGAAAGCGGAAAGGCTATACCTTCCGGAAGCTTAGCTAATTCTTCGTAAAAGAAAACGTTTGAGTATTCAGTAGATAAAGGCTCAAACTGCCGACCTTCTACAGTAGTGGCAACGGATTCGGAATCTGGTTTACTGGGTAGATCAGCTTTTATGTTCACGACAACTAATTCTATCACCAAAATATCACCTGGGTCTTAGAGGTGTTAAAATGTGTCGTGCTGCAACATTGGGGAGTAGTGTAATGGTAACACACCACGCTCTGGACGTGGTAACTCTAGGTTCGAGCCCTAGCTCCCCAGCCATTCAGTTCTTAGGACCTCTGGAGGGTCCTTTTGCATTAGTAGATCGATCAAAGTCGTAGGTCCGAACCTTTCTGCTATCTGTTGCAGATTTTTCTTTCCCTCCTCAATTAAAAAGAAGTATTTTTGTCCATCTATCAACAAATTCCTATCCTTAATGATTAGGTCCGAACCTAAAGCGGTGAGAATTTGGGTCCGTTGTTTAAGACCACCATTTACTAACCAAAACCTGGCATAACAGACGAAGTTAAAGGTGTTAACAGATAACTCATGCCATTTATTGATTCGTTGGTCTGTACCGTTAATCTTTGCCATAAGCCTCGTCTTTTCTGCTAAAAGAGGCTGGTGTTGTAATGCGTACTCCTCGTCCGAAATAACGCTACCGTCCATATTTTGAGGCGATATTTTTAGTTTGAGAAGATTATCCAACCTTTTAACACAGTCGTCATAAGCATCCTTTACGCTACTTCTAACAACTTCCCGATCTTCTGTTTCTTTATCATTAAGTTCGTTTAGGTAATCAACCGCCCAAACTAAGAGTTTCTCCGGTATATCGTATCTTTTAATTTCTTCGTCTATTTTTTCTTCAAGTGTCTTTAGAGATATACACCCCTGTGAGCAGTTTTTGTTAGCCTTTTTGGTGCAGTGATAATGGATGTAATGCAGCGTCGTGGGACCAGCCATATCCTCAATCAACGTTTTACACTCCGGGCAACTTGTAACGTCTTTGCCTTTATGAAACTTAGTTTTACAGACAGAGCAGATTATTTGCCAGCGTTCCTCACAAGTAATAGATCCACCACACTCACCGCAACGTAGCGGCTCCTTAAAAGCGAACTCGTGTTCTGTAACATGACAACCCCTGCGCCCGGTGATGACCTGTAAGCGATCAAAATCTTCTTTAGTTATCATAGGCTCATGCTTGCCGATCATTTGACCTTCTAACCTAGCCAACAAACCATAATAGAAGGGATCCTCTATAAATTTGTAGAAAGAGCTTTCAGACATCTTGTTACCGCCCTGCCTTTTAGTTTTGCGGGTCCGGTAACCCCACTCATCATTTAGTTTATTAAAAGCCTGCATTGGAGTATAAGAGTCGTTCAATATGAGCCTTGCTGCATTTTGTAAGAGCAGGAACCGATCTTTGTCTTTAATGATGATATGCTCTTTAGTAGTAGGATCGGTAAAATTGAGGTAGCCTTGCTTAGCGGGTCCGGACCACCATCCAGTATTGAATTTGGTTCTATTACCAGTCTTAACCATTACGCTCTTATCATCGCTATCACGTGTTGCTCTAGAAAACTCGGCCATCAGGTACTCCCGGTCTCTTGGGTTATTATCAAATATCCCAAAGCACGTCAAAACAATCTTTATCTTATTCTCTAGCATTAGTTGCACAAAGGCCCCACCATCACCATAGTTGCGAGCTACCCGGCTTGGATGCCAAACGATTACTCCATCAGCTTCCCCATTTTTTATCCTTGCCATAAGATCGTTGAAGCAGGGCCTGCCAGTCTTAAACCCTGACTGGCTCTCCTCATAAGGTGCGCCCTGATTTATGACATTTAAACCGTACCTATCAAGTATCTGTTCTTTTACATCAAGTTTCTGACCGGGAATAGATTGGGTTTGACGGTCTTCGTTATCCTCTGAAGATCTACGGTAATAGACTAAGTACTTCAGCTTTTTTAAATCTTTTAATTTGTTATCGTCCAAATAATACATATAAATAACGCCCCCACTGGTTGTGATCAAAACGGTGAAGTCTTGTCCAATGGGGGCATTAAAAAACTCCACCACAAATTTTGATCACGTTACAATTTAACTATTATTAAAGATTTTATTCAAGTGCTTATAGATAATTTTCATATTTACTAAGGTCGCCTCCAAAATAAACGTCGGCAGCTATGTCCTCATCGTGTTCGTTTTATATAGCTATCATTTCTGTGCTATTACTATCAATCCAAGCTAAATCTTCTACCATTAGCGTTTTTAGATCCAATTCTTTAATTATCAACTCATACTCCTCTTTGCCCCTAATGGTTATTTGATGGGTGACGACTTTAATTGGATACGTACTAGATACAACCTTAGAGGAACCTATATCTATAGAAGGATAACTAGTTGTAGTAACAACGCTTTCGGCCTGCTCGGTTCCAATAGGCAGGAATTCGGTTCCAACGGATTGGGGTAGGATTCTAATGTGTTGGAGAATTGCTTCTATTGGTTGGTCTTTTTCTACGTTTTGGTAATGATTGGCCTCACCTTTACAAACTAAACTGTTTAAAAAGTATCTTTTTGGGCAGATAAGTTTATTTACATTAGTGAGGTTGGTAGTTTCAATAAAGCCTTTCGATACCAATCCATTGTGCCAATTTCTTATCGCTTGGTCCGACTTGTAGTTAAAGATTTGGCATAAATCCTCGAAGTCGGTCTTAAACAAGCCAAAATCAGGCTTATTTTCGTCAAAAGTGGCCACGTCAATATAAAAATCGAGTAGTGTTAACTCCTGGAGAGTCAGCACCCCCTGTTCGAGTAGATCCCACTTGTTACGATGACAAACTCTATAACCATTTAATTTCGTGTGATATGAGTTTTCAATAGCAAGAACTACGGTCATACTTTATTCCTTATTTGGTCCAATGGGGTGTCTATATTTGGAATTGGAATATCAACAGGAATAGGTTCGTAGACTAACTTTATGAACTGAAGTAGCTCTAAACCCTTTCTATTCGCACCTTCGTCTGAAAGCTCAACTTTGAATACTTCGTAATATACTTTCTTAAAATCACTGATAGCCTTATTACTTAGCTGCATGGTTACTCAAGCCTCCTGTTCCGAGAGCATTCCGAGGAGAAAATAATGCTTTTCAAGCTGTGAGAC
>JAPLWK010000011.1:67980-85255 GCA_026396615.1 candidate division WWE3 bacterium
GCGATTGTTTTTTTTTTTTTTTTTAGCTGATAATTCCAATATTTTTCGGACAGGCTTTCAGACAAAGTTTTGTCGGCAAACTCAAACCAGAAAATACCCTGTGTTTTGATGTGTCCGGTTAGGAGACATCCACTGGCTTTTAAGGCCGCCGCTTCGGAAAGGTCTTTAGTTGTGTAGGTGTTCTGCATTTCCATATCCATATTTCTGGGCAACGTCACCAAATGACGTTAACCATTACGTAATTACGGACTTAGTTAATCACAGAAAAAGTGCCTACATCATTTATAGGTTTATTGGAAAAATGTTGGACGATTCTAGGGTGTTTAAGGTCGTAGTTAAGGCATTAGTTTATATCCACTGTTTTGTTGAGTCTTAATCAGACCTTTAATTACGCTTTTTGGAGCTCTGGTTTTCCTTAGCATCCTTAGCAGACTACTCTTTAATGGCGGTAATCTTTCTTGGGAGGGAGTTCTAGGTATAGTCCTAAGGTCATCCTTATCAATTTTTGCAGGGTAAAAAAAGCTATCAATGTGCCTACACATATCTTCGTAAGTTACAAGTGCACCTGGGTGCCTAAACATTGCTACTAAGAACTTAAACTCCTCCCTAGCTGTGGATATTGTAGTAGATTTGTAGTTCTTATACTGAACGACTCCTGAATCCTCGTAAACCGCAAACCCTTTGTGTCTCAGTGGCTTAGTGCTATCTCCCGGAATCGTATTAAGGTTGTTTTCGTCTTTGTAGTTATCAGATAATTCGCTAAGTTTTATATCATCGACCAATTTCTTAAGCTGTTCTATAAACTTGTAATTCAATATTTTAACAACCGCCACTTGTCCGATTTGATGATCGCCCTCTTCTGTTATTGTTTGGATTTTAAGGACCTTTAATGCCTCCAGCTTCTCCAGGAAGGCACTGTCGTTTAGTACCGGGCTACCGCCGGAGTTTCCGTAATACTCAATTAGATGACCAAGCGCCGTTTGTGTAAGCAACTCATTGGTGTGTGGAAGGCTGATGACTATGCCGCCCTTCAAACTCTTATCCGCCGGATTCTTTAACTCCTCCATTCTGTATAGCTCGTTAACCATTTGCCATATCTTTTTATCCTTAACGAGTTCCCGGACCTCATATATTAGAAGTTTTTCAGTTTTACTCTTGTTCATTTTAATTTAGTTACAGATCTATTTTAAGTATTCGGTTTCGGCCGACCTCCAAGAATGGCTTCCACACCAGCCGACCGTTTTTCTAAATTAGCCGCTCTTGTAGCTTCCAGTTCGTTATCAATCTCTATCTTGGTGCTAAACTCGCTTCTTGCCTTCCGTTCAAGGTACCATTTAGATATTTCCACATCCCCAGCGTTTAATCTACCGATTATATTCCTCCGAGCAATGAGTTTGGGGTTGTGCTTCAAAAGTTCTTTTCTACTGGAATAATCCGGATTTTCTTTGCAGTAATTGTAGAGTGTCTTAGGGTCAATTTTGGCGATTAGACAGGATTCTTCATCGGTGTGACCGCCTAGGAAAGCGGAGTCTAATTTTTCCAGTAGCTTAGGTGTTATTTTTAATGGTCTTCCGACCAATCCGGACCGTTCTTTTCTCATACCTTTATTTTAATCGTTATTGTGATAAGAAACAAAAGGCTATGGTTTTAAGAGTTCGTGGGGCGATACTTCTAACACCTTAGCTAATCTAGCTAAAGTTTCCAGTGACGGGTTCCTCCGACCATTTTCAATCTCATTAACGGAAGTTAGGTCAAGATGGGCGTTCTCTGCCACTTGTTGCTGGCTTAAACCCCGCTTTCTTCTAGCCTGTTTTATGTTGTTGCCGAGCCTTCTTCTAAGAGCATCCATAAGAAACCTCTTGAAGAAGTATGGTTTCTATGCCAATATAAAACTATGGTACAGACGCCATATAGTGCCTAGTTAATAAAGTTATGACAGCAACTAACCAAAAAGAATCACCTCCCGACACCGGTTTTATTTACTCTTTAATGTGGTGGAAACTGGACCCGAAGGAGGTAGAGAAGCAAGTAAGTAATTATGCTACTACCCCATTTATTAAAACTTTCAGAGGCGTAGCTGGATTGCTTTTACTGCTTTCTGCCGCAGTCACGGCGGCTTTTGTGCTGACCGGTATAGTTAGCGCAGCTTCTTGGCTAGATTGTGCAATAATCCTGTTTCTAGCTCTCTTTATCTTCTTAGGATTTAGGTGGGCAATGGTTTTAGGGATGGTTGTTGTAACAATAGAGCGTGGTGGTGGCATACTCATTGGGCTTTTGACAGATATTTCTCACCCCAACATTATCCAAATTGGGATTGCCTTACTGTGGTGGGCAGTATTAATGCGCTTCCTTTACGCTGCATTTAGGGTGGAGAGATTAAGACCGCCAAAACCTCATTTAAGCGAACCTACGCCCCCTATAGCTTCAAATGAGGCCATCAAAACAAAGGTTAATTCCATTGCCTTGACACTTAAATCTAAGGTTCCCACAAAAATTCTCTTGGTTGCTATACCGGCCCTACTTTTGGGTTTGGGCTTTTATTGGTTCAACTTGCGACCCTCTCAAATTAGACGGGATTGCTCCGTAGTGAAACAAGAGGTCTCAATAATTGAGGCAAAGTTGGTCAATAACCAATACATCTCACTCGCTTATGAGGCTTGCGTGCAGAATAACAACCGTTTAATTAGGACCCTTAACCTGCCTAAAAATGCCATACCCACCACAGAGTGTTGGCGTGAGGCTAAGAGCGAGGAGTACACTGCCTGCCTTCATAGCAACGGTTTATAGACTTTATGACACAACCAGAAAATCATCAAATACACCTTGTTCTTAACATCCCCCGCCGAAAACATATTATTTTAACAATTTCTACGTTCATGATCGTGGCACTAGTCTTATTAGGCGCTACAATGGCCTACTCAGGAAAGATCAAGTCAGAAGGTGACGCAGAATACGCAAAACATAATTACGCTGTAGCCTTGTTGAAATACAACGAGGCCAAGAAGTGGTCACTATTAGATAGGATTAGTCCGAAGAAGCAAGACAGTGTTCTGGGAGCTGCAAAAACTAATACTGAAGCTGTAATTAAATCGTCAAAAGACTTTACCCAAGGAATGGACGCTTTTAATAAGAAACAGTATCCGGAGGCAAAAAGATTGCTTTCTTTACTAACTCCAGACGATGAACATTACCAAGAGGCCAAAGATACTTTAAAAACCATAGAAACCATAAACACCGCCAAGTTAGCCGAAGCACCAAAACCAGTAAACACCTCAGTGGTAATAGTACCGGTTGTAAAACTAGTACCTAAGGTTGATCCGCTTCCAGTTGTAATTCCTAAAGAGGAATCTATACCGTTAGCCCCGGTCCAAAACACATTACAAGAGAGTAACAACCAAGTAGCTAAAACTTACCCCATCCTCTCGCTTAATGAGTTAGCCAGCAATTATGATCAACTAAAAGATTATGCTAACGCCATTTACGATGATTTTATCAATACCAATAATATCCAATATTTAACACCAGATCAACAAAAAGACCTGTTTCAACAAAAAGCTGAATCGTATTTTAAGCAATTAGCTGATCAAAAATTAGCGTCTCTCAAAGAAGAGATAAAGCAACTAGACACTACTCCCGCACCTGAAACTCCACCAGCTGTCTACGTCAATCCAGACGTAGAAGCAGCTCTACAAAGCCTAAGAGATAAACTTAACTCAACTAGTAATAACCCCTTTCTTTCGGCAACCGCTAAGAGAGGCCAAATAAGTGGGGCTTATCGTACTTGGATTGGTGAAAATCAAAGCGTTTACTCAATAATATCAACCACCCGCTATAAAACTGATCTAAACACAATTCTGGCTGCCTACGGTTTATAAAAGAAAGTTAGTCAGCTAAAGAAAAATATGAGTCTATTTCAAAATTTTGATTGGAATCAACTGGAACACAGCGATGAGGAAAATTTGCGTTGGTCTTGGTTGCGCGCAGTTGAATGGGGAATTTGGCCAGCTTTTCTAAGCGGACCAGTCGTGCCGCTGCTGTTGCCATTTTTTGAATGGTGGAAAGTTATCGGAGTAGTTGCCATATTAACTGTCCTCTGGTCTTTCGTAAGATATAAATATGTCAACTTAGCTATGGCAAGGTTCGGAGTGTATTTCGTACTTCTGAAATGGATTCTTTGTCCATTAGCGGCGATTTATCTTGTGGTTCAGCATAATTACATTTTGGCGATATTAGCGATTCTTTGGCCAATTTTGGCAGCGTTTTTAGGAGTTTTTGTCGGAGGTACTCAAATTGGAATACTTCAAAAAATGTTTATGAACAAATTAGGGTATACAGAAAATCAAACGGCATAATTATGTGGCCATTTAGCAAACAGTCAAAAATTGCCATATATAGCGCAACTTATCAGATATGCTTACACCGTAACGGTTTATAGATTAAACCAAGTTATCCTTATCCCACTAGTTTCGCTGATTAGGTCAGTGGTTCGGCCAAGTCAAGGAGTATCAATAAATGAGCAATTTCCAAACTTTGGGTTTGTTGATGGGATCATAGAGTGCTTGATTTTGATAATTTTCTACCGAATAGTCCCGGCCATACCGACCAACTTTTTATATATCACGGCGGCTATTTACCTGATAAATCAATTGGGAAGGGTTTACAAACACGGTTATAACGACAAAAATCATTTGGAGTTAAAGCAACTAATCGGTTTTACAGTAACTTTAGTCGTTAATACGATTTTGTGAAAAGCTATCTTAAAAAGCTATTAAGTAAATGCCACCTCACTAGTAGAAAAACCATTACTCCGGGGAATTATAACCGTATTTTTCTTTGGCCGTACTTAGATGAAATTAACAGAGATTTTACAGATGATATTTTGGAGAGTCTTAAAAATGAGCCTTTTACGATTGATAAAAACAAACGGCAATTAGAAATAGACGTAGGAATATTCCTTTATCACATTGTTGGTCAATTGGAAGGATTACTGAAAATATTTAAAGATCCACCATCGCCAGAATTACACAGTTGTAGCCAGGAAATGCTTGAATATTTTTATGTTCGTTGGGGTAAAGGTGAGGATCGTGATAAATTCATCTCCGAAATTAGGAAAAAATACATAGATAAAGTTAAAGCGTATGCGTTTTATCAATCCCAGTATTCACGATCAGAAATGGGGCTAGAAGATCTTGAGGCTTGTGTGGCTGTGATTCTTCTAGGTGTTAAGTACGAAGAACTTACAATGTCTTTTATAAAAGTTATAGAAGAATTACATAAAGGCAGTACATCAATAATTTTTAATGTTTTAAAAGTTTTTAAAAAAGAATTTATAATTTCGAACAGTGCTTAAAGTAGTATTTTGTTGAGTAGATTACAATGATTTCGTATGCGAATTACTCTTTGCACCGGCGACATAACAGAATTTGAAGGGGGCGCCCTAATCTGCCCCTCAGACACTGAGCTAACCAATAGTAGCACCAGTATTACTAAGCTGGTACTGAAAAAAGGGCGACCTGACTTAGCGAAGGAGGTTAGCGCTTTGGGCTACATAGAACTAGGTTGCGCGGCCATTTTTAAAGGTTATAAATTAAAAGTTAGTCACGTTATATTCGTACCAGTAAAAGATGGTGGTCACGGTGATGTAGCAATTGATTACTTGCTTTTGCATAAAGCCTTAAGGAGCGCTCTTACCCTGGCCGATCTTTATGGCGTAGAGAGGCTGGCCATACCAATGATGGTCCCCAGAGCAACTACCAAACCTTCCATTATTAGATCACTTCTAAGTATTGACGATAAACCAGCCTCTACAACACTAACTGATGACGCCTGTTTAGACATTATTGCAGCGGTTTCTAGAGATTTTGAGGATTCGACTATCAAAGAAATATCTATTTATCGTAATACCAAGCCCCAAAACGTCCAGGAACTTCTGCCGATTAAAAGGCGTTAAAGAGTTACAACATATGGCTATAACAAATACGACAAAAAATGGGTTACAAGTTAATGATGCTTCCAAGTTAGCTGCTGAAAATATTCTTGGTGCCTTGATTGATCTCGCAATAGATAGCTGGCTGCTCAAGTCACCAGATCAACGTGCGCACATCACCAATACTATTAATTCTAGTTTGCTACTAAAAAATGATAAGCAAAAGCCTTAGCTTTTTAACTACAAAATATGCAAAAAAAGCTGGGGACTACTATTTAAAGTCTAAAGATTTTAATGGGTTCCCTATTAGCGACATCGATCTTCCACAGGAGACGAGGATTCGTTTGTTAAATCGGATGGTGCGTCTTCGATTAGTCGATGTTAATTTCGGTGACAATCATCCTAACCCGCATATTAAAGCGTTAGAGCTAGGAAGCAGTAAAATTCAGCTTGAAAAGCTAAGGAAGGCAGACATAGGATCTGCCTGCTTGTACCCAACAAAAAGTTATTTAAAAGGTATTGTTAATATCTCGAAATATGCCGAAAAGCCGTTTGACCTTCTTCTCGCGCTTGGCGAGCCACAATTAGGTTTTAGAGCATTTGATATTGACGTCTTGGAGTTTTATAGAAACGATCCAAGATTTAGATTTTTCAATGATGGTGTTTACGGAAGTATCGGAGTACGATCGGCAAGGTTTGGATCAAAAGAAATGAATAAGCGAAATAATAGCTTTCTTCAAACTTTTGGTTATTGCTTTAGTGCTAAGAAGTTTAAGAGGGCTGTTGCTGTTTATCTCAGGTACTTATGTAATTTAAGTTCAGAGCATCAACAGATATGGAAAACTAAACTTTTGAGTGGGAAATACATAATTCACCCAGACTACTACACAGCAAGTATGGGGGAGTGGCCAGAAAAAGAGCCGATCTTTACAGCATTTCTTGAGGAAATTCATCATATAAATAAAATGGCGGAACTAGCGGGTATGCCACCATTATTTAAGAAAGAATACTCCCAAGAAAACAGACCAGATAATTTCATGTTTCTAGTTAGAGCAACAAAGAAAGAGTACAGTGATTTCGTACACACATTAGACAAAATGCTCTCAGAAAATATTAATATTGATTTCTTTAGAGATGATTCAATTTACATGGCTACGTATACAAATAATCGAGACGGAACTAAGAACAAGCTGAATAAAGGTTCAATAATCCTTCTAAAAGAATGGGTAGAAAAACACTTTAATACTACTGACCAAGAACCATTGAAAAAGATGGTAAGTACTTTAAAGAAGATACGGAGTTTAAGACAATCACCTGCTCATGAGGTCGAAGAAAATGAATTTAACCAGAAATACTTTAAGATGCAGAGAGAACTTATAAGCGAGGCTTACGATGCAATTAGGACCATTAGGCTTATCTTTACCAATTTCCCAAATGTTAGAGGTGTATACAAAGATGTTCCTACATGGCTGTACGAGGGTAAAATTAGAGGCTTCTAAACCTTTGGCACTTATGATGAGCACAAACGAGGTAGAAATTAAATGGACATTAAAGCTAGACGAAAAAGGCCTTATTGGTAGGGAGTGTCCTAAATGTAACAAGTACTTTAAGATAAAACCAGTAGAATCTGTCGTATCCTCAAATATTTCGTGCCCATACTGTGACTACCCTGCTGCCTTTAACAAGTTTTTTACCTGTGATCAGAAGGAGCACTTACTAAGCGTCGCCGCATATGAGGTCGTGAATCCAGCAATTGAGCGGTTTCAAGGAAGGTTAAGGGGTCTTGAAAACTCTTGTGGTCCACTTAAAGTTACAGTTCGTACCGATAACGTCCAATTCAAAATAAAACCTTATCGGGAAAAGATTTTAGAGACTCAACTTGTGTGCACTAGCTGTAAAACGGAGTTTGCTATTTATGGAGTTTTTTCTAATTGTCCAGTATGCATGAGATTAAACGCTTTAGTAATTCTTACTAAATCGCTTGAGCTTTGTGAGAAAAAACTAAAACTTTGCGAAGAAACAAGCATCGATGAGGAAATTAGAATCAGCTTTAAAGAGGATTGTCTTAACAGTGCTGTAGCAGCGTTCGATTCTTTTGGCAAAGCTCTTCGTAACAAGTACCCTAAAACATTTCCAGCCCAACCAAATAATCTATTTCAAAATATCGCCAACTTGGACAAATGCTTACAGGTTGCTTTTGGGAAGAAAATCTCGGATTTTATAGGCAGCAACGGTGCGGTTACAATTTTTAAGATGTTCCAAGTAAGGCATCTATACATACACAATTCCGGTGTTATCGATAATAACTTTATTACTTCTATACCAAGTTATGCCTTTAATTTCGGAAAGAAGTATGGATTAGAAACAATAGAGCTAAGGAGTTTTATTGCTGAACTTAATGCCTTAGGAAAATGTTTATATGCAGAAGTTGAATGAACTTTACTCTTCTTTTTGGTTATCAAAACGTTCTAATAAACTAGACCACATATCATAAACGAATACGAAGGTCCTATTCCTACTTACAGATATATTTCTTAAATACATATGCAAGCAATAAATAATTTTAGTATGATGTTGATTAATCAGTAACACAGGGTTGTTCTTTTGGTGCCGGCAAGGCTGGTGCAGAGACCGAAACAAGATCTTCCCGCTCCTTAAAGTGATTCTGAACTTCTGAGAGAACGCCATAATTTATAAAGTTAGTAATTTTTTAACCAGGGACTATCAACAATGGAATCTATACTTGTAAACCCCTATACCGCCATACGCCTTTTTGCTAAAACATATTTAGCGTATGGAGATACTGTACTAATTGATAGGAGGTACAAAGTCACAAGAGAAGCTTGGATTGCTTCAATGTTTCTAATTGCCTTAAAAAAACAAACAGGCAATGATTGGTGGCTTACACCTGTACTAAATAGCGGCTCACCTGACTTTGAATGCTATTCTTTCTACATAGAATCAGATTATAAGTTCGTGGTTAGATCGGTAATTAAACTGGAGGTTTTTGAGTGGAGAAAAGCTAGCAATGGTGACGATTTTGTGGGCTCAATTAAAAGAATAAAACTTGATAAAATTATTGATCCGGAAATAACACTCCTATGCTACATTCGCCGAAATTGTACTGTTCAGCCTGCTGTAGAGCTATCTAAACAAATGGCTGAATTAAATCCAAGAGTGAAAGATATTTGGTATTTAGGTGATGTTAGTGGTGATTCTACTAATTGGAGAGTGGCAAAAGTGTATCCTGACAATTTGGCGGCAGATATAAATTACGACGATGTTTTGAGAACAACAGAGCAATACAGTTTTTTAGGTCCCCATAGAGGAAAGTCAAACAAGGTTGAGTTTGAGCCAACAGGTAAAAAGATACTCCTAACGCCAGAGTTCAAAATAGTTGAGTTGCCTAATTGATGCACTGACTAACTGGATTTGGTATGGCTGGGAGTGTAATAGATACTAAGTCTTCGGACTCCTTAAAATAGTTCCGAACTTCGTCTACGGTTCGCAGCCAAATATTTATGTTGTCACACCGGCCTTTAATGAGGTAACCAGCTAGAACACTCGAACTATCTATAATAAATTACTAATAACTGCAAATGCTAAAAACTCTTTACATGGTCATTATATGAGCATAAATTACATATGTACAAGCATTTAGCAACTAAGTTTGCGTATGACTGCCAAGAATAATGGTGAAAAGTTAATAAAAATAATTACCAAACCCCTTGGTGTAGTAGCAATAACAATCTCAGTTCTCTTGTTCGCTGTTGTTGGCTATAAGTACCTACTGACTAAACCAAGCTTTGGGGTAATAACAAAAATATTACAGAGAACTACCGGGGTCGAGTATCGATCTGTATCTCAAGGCAGTGTTTACCCATGCAAACTTACTTTTGAGTATTTCGACGAATCTGGACAAAAGATAAGTAAGACAACAAATTATGAAACGGATCCTTGTTCACCAGACAATGTTAATTACTATAAAGTAGGCCAAGAAATAAGTGTGCGTTTTGACCCGGTTCAAACACAGAAAGCTGAAATATTTGGGGTATGGGATAAATTATTGTCACCTACTTGTTTGCTAATTTTCGGAATAGTATCGTTATTAGTCTCCAGAGATAAGAGTGTCTTTATAAAACCAAAAAATTCACTGAATAAGGTATGAATTATTTAAAAATAGCTTCTATTATCGTTGGGTTAGTTGTATTTTATTCAGGAATAAGGGACATTTATTACTTCACAAAAGGTTTTGGTCTCCAAGTTCATATTTTATTCAACCCTTATTACGCTGGGGTAAAGCCAAAAGCCACTAAACCTGAAAAGATATTCCTACTACTACAGGCATTAGTACAAATAGTCGCGGGTGTCGGCCTATCCTTAGTTGGGCTGATCTTAATGTAACTGTAAATTAGTTAAATTGGAACACAACTACGTAATCTTAAAATACCCAACCATTTATTAAACTCCTGTTTATTACTTTGAATTGCACTTCCCGGTAAGTTACTTATTTCCTGACTTGCATTTAAATTATTTACCCAACCTTTCCAACTTTTCTCAAGTTGATCAGTAGTTAAACCGGTAGCTTTATTTAGTGTTGTTTCTTCACTTTCAAAAACATTTCTTTTAGAGGCCGTTAAGATTAAATATTTATTAAAGTAACCAGACTGCCACAGAAACGACGCAAAGATTTGTTCAGTATCCTTCGATGACTGGTGGTGAATAATATCAATGATCTTAGGAGTAGACCCAGATGCAGCAATATCCTTCTTAAACTCCTCAAATCGCCAAGGATTAGGGTATCCGGTACAAGCCAACATTTTCCCGCTTTCGTAGTAGCCATAAATTTTCTCAAACATTGCAGGAAAACCTTCTTGAAGCCAATCAGGAACTCTATAATTTTCTTGGTCAATAAAACTATGAACTAGTTCGTGGGCAAAAGTACCAAAACCAGCGTCGGAATAAGATATAATTTCTTTAGGTTGTAGGTTGTAGTAGCCATATTCAGAATCCGCTGTCTTAAACTTATTAAAGTCATTAAGATTAGAAAATATATAAATTTGTAACCGGCCTTTATTGCTAATCGTAAAGAAATTCCTAGAAAAGTAGCCCCTGAACCCCTCAAAGAATTCCAGGTAAGTTTTGGCTTTAGATTCACCAATGTCGGTATTGATAATATAGTTGGCGGATTCGTAGGTATTCTTCAGCGATGGAGATTGATAAATAGTCTGCTTTAGATTTGGATTAGTGGTTCGAGTACTCTGTGCTGTCTGAAGTATATTTACTCTAAGAAACGCTATAATTACAAAAAAAGCAACAGCTGAGATCAAAATTATAAACAAGCCGGCAATGACAATTTTAACTTTTAACGTTGTTGGCATGGTATCTAATCAATAATAGCAAAGAAGTTCACAATTTCCTTGGTCACCCACAGCCACCCCACTTCGCTAAAGCTACGTGGGGCTGTAGAACGAATCCTAAGTATTACTTAATTATTTAGAGCAGCCAAGTAGTGGGGTGTCACACGAAGCCTTGGCGAAGTGGGACGAAAGTAAGTCCATGTATTACGTTTATATTCTAAAAATGGCCAACGGATTGTATTACCATGGTTATACCAACGACCTAAAACGAAGAATTCAGCAACACGAACATGGAGAAACTATTACTACTTCAAAATATTTACCAATTAAATTAGTTTGTTATCTTGCATTTACTAGCGAGAATAAAGCCAAAGAATTTGAGGAATATCTCAAAGGTGGATCTGGTTATGCTTTTAGAAACAGGCATCTACTATAATTCCTAGATATGAAAATTCTTAACGTAATCAGTTTCTTTTTAAATCTCCCCTACTCAATCGCCGGTTTAATAACCGAGTTAATATCTATTCCGAAAAGTATTTTTTTTCAATAAGGACCCACTAGCAATAATTACCCATATTAAAAAGTTTTGGTGGGAGTTTGGGTATATGAAAAATGCTCGGGCTACGACAATAGGACACGTAATACTTTTGAGTCCGAAAATAGAAGTGGATGATATCAACCACGAGTTAATTCATGTGGTCCAAAACCAAAAGGCACCACTGATACAACCTTTTCTGTATTACTTCGAGCTTCTTAAAAATGGTTACAAAAATAATAAATACGAAGTCGAAGCCTACAAGAAGTCTGAAAGTGTCTATCATGAAAAATAAAAGGCCAGAGTTGTAATTTCTGGCCTTACCGAATTAACTAAAGGCAGTAACTCCGAATCTTCTTAGAGTATCTCCAAAGTCTGGTAAATTACGAACTTTATACGAAAACCACTTTAGCAAACCATCGCGCTCCGCAGAATCTAAGTGGCTCAGAATCTCGTCATATTTTAAAAATACAGCCATAGACTCTGTAGTCGGAGTAAGTTTAAGCTTATGACATAAGTACATACCCCGTGAAGCCACTCCTCCCAAAGCTCGCCAGTATGTTCTCTGTCTAAATCCCATCCAAACTGCAATCCCCTGAAAACGAATGTCGTAGGATCTGTTACTTATGTGGTCCAAAGTTTTGGCTCCAAAAAAAGCCTCGCCACTTTCGGCCACGCACATTGCCATAGTAAGCCAGTCTGTATAGTTCGAATATACGCCAACTACGTCTTGCTGCATGTTTCCGGATACACCAGTAGCTGTAACGTTCTCAAACTCCCAGTCACTAAACGGCCCAAGTTTAAGTTGTGATTCGGCCTTCACAACACACTCACTAATACCAGGTTGGTTACGACAGTAACCATTGAAGATAACGTCACAATCAGCTGGAAGAAATCCGAGTAAAGTATCTCTAATAAATCCACCAGCAATTGCCGGATTGCTAAACAGTGGATTTATACTTGATGCTAGCCTTAAAACAGATAAACGATCTTGTAAACCTTTATCGCCGTTAAGTATTGTCTGAGCTGAATTTCTCGATAACATTTTTCTCACTCTCTCCGTAAATTTGGATTGCTGGATTTTATGTTAAATAAATAGTTAAGTCAAAATATATTGTACATATAAGTCGCGGCTTGCAAACTTATTAGCCACCACGAGTAAGTATCATAAGGTAGGTGACCTGAACTTGACGCAAAACCGGTAACCGACTACGCTTAATTTAATTATGCCCAGTGATTATCAGTATTTAGTAAAAAGCCATAAAGAATTAATAACTAAAACCGGCAAAAAATGCCTTAAACTAAGCTTGCTAAGTAGAACAGAAAAAGTAGAAGGGGTTATTTGGGAAGAAAATTTTGGCAACTGTGATTTTTCCGACGGTGCCATCATTGAAGTTACCGGTAATAAGAGCACTTACTTCGGCTCACCAACTATCAATATTGAACAGACTAAAATAATCAACGGTGATATAGCCACATTTCAACCACAAATTGCGACCATGGTTTTTGATATCGAAACTTTTGGGGCTAGTTTTGATAGTCTTACAGCACATCAACAAGAGTATTTAATAAACAATTTAACCAAAGGTGAAGAAGATCTAGAGAAAGCTAAACAAAAAACCGGGCTGTTTTACTTGTTCAGCCAGGTGGTAGCAATTGGGATGTTTAACCCCGACACTAATTCAGGTCAAGTTTTGGCAATTGCAGATACTGAGTTAAAACCAGAAAAAACTAATTATAAATATCAAAGCTGCGCCAACGAAAAGGAGCTGCTAGAAAAATTCTGGGAATTAAGCATTAATTACAAAAGATTCGTTGGTTTTAATAGTAAAGAATTTGATTTGCCGTTTTTAAAGATGCGTTCCGCGATTAACCGAGTAAAAGTTAGCAACGATTTAAAGTCAGAACGCGGCAATTTTATCGATCTTCAAGACGAACTAAAACAAGGCCGAGCTTATAAATTGGAGTTTATTTGCGAAGCTTTTGGGATAGAAAATCCCAAGGAAGCTGGGGTATCAGGGTTAGCCGTGCAAGGTTTATTTAAAAATAAACAGTACCAAACAATTGCCGATTATGTGGCGCGTGACGCCTACTCTACCGCTGAACTATACAAAATCTGGCTTAAATACATGAGTTTTGATTAGTCACGAACGCCGGCAATGAAAAGCCGAGCCGATAACTTAACAATATCTCATACTTAACTAACGACTTTGTCGACATTGTATCTGGTTGGGAACATGCTTTTGTTTACTTAGTCACCAACAGACATTTAATAGCTGTATAATATATCCATGTTCATAGATAGATTGAAAGAGCTATTTAAGTTAACAGGAATTCCGGTTTTAATTGCATCCCTGTGTTGCTTAGCGCCGATTATTCTAGTGGCCGCCGGTATTTCCACGTTATCTTTTGCCATTTCTTTAACTAATTTACTCGATGGAACTTATCGTTGGGTCTTTATGCTAGCTGGCGTAATTTCACTAATAGTAAGTTTAATTATTTATTTTCGGAGACGAGGAATTTGCACCGTTAGTCAAGTGTTACGACAACGAAATGAAATAATTAATAAGACAATCCTAAGCATCCTTGTCAGTATTATTCTTTACTATCTTTTCTTTTATGTATTTCTCGGCGCAATTGGACGAGGACTTAAAATTTGGAAATAATCGATCTGTATTAAATTATTATATAATCCTCAATATATGCAGCAATTAAAAGTTCCAATTTATACCCAAGAAAAAGCTAATACCTGCGGCCTGGCGGCTTTACGAATGATTTTGGGGTATTTTGGGGATAATGTTAGTGAGACCGAGCTAAACAAAAACATAAAACTTCACAGCTTTGGCACTTTTACTACCGAAATTGGATTGATTCCTATTAAAAGAGGGTACCGTGTTACTATCGAAATCTTTCACTTAGGTATATTCGGTCCTCTAGCATTACCTTTCAGAACAGTAATTACGTCGAACATAATTAGTAATATTAAACCAAACCCTAGAGACAAGTGGACATACGAAAGTATTAAATCGTTTTTAAAAGCAGGTGGTTTAATGATTTACAATCCGCCAACCATCCAAATAATTGAAAACATATTAAAGTCTAAAAAACCGATGTTAGTAAATATTAATACCGCGACTTTAGGAAAGTATAAAAATGTTTGGTCTAATGGGCATTTTGTTGTAATCCAAGGCTTTGACTCAAAAAATTTTACTGTCTTAGATCCTGGCAGATTTGTGCAAAAACAAAGTTACGAAATAGACAAAAATGAATTAGTACTCGCTTCCACCATAAACTGTGCTTGGTCGAGTGGGTACTTAATGTCTTTTTCGAAGTAGTAGTTATAAACTGGCCGTAAGTCTAATTTATAACGTGACAACTATGCCCAAACTAATTAAATATCAAATTGAATTGTTGGTAGTCTTTGGTTTCAGTCCAATAGGTAGGCCCTGATACCCAAGCAACCATAAAGCTTTATCAAAAATTAACCAACTAACTTCTGCCTCCTTACAAGCATTACTCCATAAATTCTTAACTCTTGAAATAAAAAGCGATTGACTTATATTTATAGGATATGAAGAAACTAGCCATAATTGTAATCCTATTAATAATAGGAGCTGTAGTTTTAAGTAATATTTTTATTTCTCCGATTTTAAAAAATTATACGGCGTGCATTTTGGATGTAGAAAATAATGTAAACTTTGATACTACGAAACAAAACTTAGAAAAAATTCCCACCGCAGCCGCAAAATATTTATATGTATGTACGGAAGATCAACGGGCCCTGTTAAACTTAAAAGCTTGTATGAGTAAACAACGGCAGCAAAGTCTTTTTAGCGTAATTATAGAAAAAATCTTAGAGCCACGAACGACTAATTTATACGATGACCACAACCGTAGGTGCGGCGATTTACCAGTTTAAGAACTACTTAATAAATGCCAGAAATTAGTCAAAATTATCAAATAACAGGATTAGATAAGGAAGCGCTGTTTACGGAGGCAACCGGGGCCATGGAAAAAATTGGTGGGTATATAATTTCTGAAAATATAGATCCGATAACTAATAATAAAATCTGCAAGTTTGGCGTAAAAAGCTTTTGGACTGGAAATGCTATTGAGATTAGTTATTCAGTAAATGAGCAAGGGGAATTAAATGTATTAGGTTATATACCGCAAATTAGCATTAGCCCGCTAACTAAGCAAATGGATAGCTTTATAAATACTTTGGCTACTAATCTAAACCAAAAATACCAGATTAATTTTAAACACCCAAAACTAACTGTTTTTCTACCACCTTACAAAATGAAAATAAATGAGCTAGATAAAAAGATATTTTACTATGGATTAATACCAATTATATCTATACTTATTTTGGCAGCGATAGACGAAATTAGGCATTATGCTCTGCCAATTTTCGAAAATTTTCTAAAGCTACTTATTAAATCTACCCCCTAACAATCTGTTAGTTTTTCTAATACTTAGAAAGTAATGTAAAATTTTAAAAGTTAAAAAATGTCGCTAAATCATACTCGCTATAGCAACAACATTAATTAGCCTAACGGAAATTTATTTTAAAAATAATCATTGACATATATCCTAAGCAGTTAATAATAAATTAGTGACTAAATTTGATAAATTATTCGGTAGAGAAATAATAATTTTAACCACTAATCAGAAGGTCTGCTTAGACGAATACCACCCGGTTTCAATTGACCACGTAACCAAGGTGTCTACCGAAATAAATGAAGGCGGCTATAACTGCAAAATTTTAGCTGTAGATTCCTCGAGTGATTTAAAGCAAAAATTAAGTTTACTGGATCCCCAAAAAGTAGTGGTATTAAATTGGATTGAGCAAATAGATAATCTGTCTTACGGTTATCACATAGCTCCGCAGATTTTAGAGGATTTTGGATTTGCTTACACGGGCAATGATGCCAAAATACTTCTTGATAGTTGCGACAAAATTAAAATCAAAAAAATGTTGGTGGATGCTAGCGTAAGCACTCCTAAATATACGGTGCTCTACCCCGGATCTACCGATTTACCTGATTGGAATATTTTCCCCTGTATTCTTAAACCAGCTTTTGAACACTGCTCATCAGGCATCTCCCACTGTTCAGTGGTAGACACCAAAGATTTACTTTTTGCCAGAGCTAACGAATTGTTTAGTCAATTTAATCAGCCATTATTAGTGGAAAAGTTTATTGACGGCAAAGAATACTTTGTGGCCGCCTGGGGTCCCAACCAACCAGAAATTATGCCTTCCATTTGCCAAGATTACCGTTACACCGATGACTATCATTATCAAATATACGACTACGACACTAAATGGAACAAGGATTCGCAATATTTTAATGAGTACTGGAGTCACTCTAAAGTTAAATCGGTAAATGGTACTTCTAAAAAGATTTACGAAGAAGCCTTAAAGGCCATTCAATACACTGGTTGCCAAGGCTA
>JAPLWK010000012.1 GCA_026396615.1 candidate division WWE3 bacterium
AACTAAACCAGACACCGCCAGCCTTAACAAGTTGCGAGATGGCCCATTTAATGCCAAATGTAAGGCTTTTTAGCCCGCCATGCCCGCCAAGACTGTAAGTTGGAATCCCGCTAATGTTTATTAAAACTTTAGCGGGATTTTTTGTTTATTTACTCGCTGGTCTACCGAAAACGTCGGTGCTTTCATCTATTGTTCCACCCTTAGCGGCCGCCTCTTCTTTTGACATGACTTTTTCTTTACATTTAGTACAGGCGTACACGATGCCACCAGTCTGTTTGCCCTCTGGCGTTTTACCGTCCCACAGACCGGACGCTTTCCATTCATGTACACATTTTTGTTCAAATACTTCAGATATAAAAATCACCTCCTAATAATTCTTTATATCAATATTACCAGTTTATATTATATGGTACGCGTGGTGTTGAGGGTAATGTATTGACAATTAGCTGCTCGAGCAGTAAAGTGTCAATGGAAGAGGCAACAAGAATAATAATAAATATGGGTTCTAAATTAAATAAAGAAAATATTGTTGAGAAAGATTACGTCAAAGAACTGTCGCAGACCCTGTCCTCGCAAGTAGCCGGAGAATTACGCGCCAAGAAGTACGCCGGAACTAAAGAGGTTATAGAGATGGTGGGGGCCGGGGCGTTTTTAGCGGCGTCACTGATCGCTCCCAAGTTTTCTACAGTCTTCAAGTCGGTAATAAAAGATTGGGATGCTCCGGAGCCGTGGCGGCGTTTTAATATTCCTTACCTCAAACGAACTTTGGGGCGTCTGGAAAAACAAAAGTTGGTGACGATTCGGGAAGAAAATGGGTCGTCAGTTGTAGAAATTACCGCGTCAGGCCGGCGTAAAATCCTCAAGTTTTCCTTGAATGCCATTGAAATTAAAGTGCCAAAATCTTGGGACAGAACCTGGCGTTTGGTAAGTTACGACATTCCCAATGAGGAGCGGGTGTTACGGATGGAGGTGGCGGAGTACTTGAAGGCCTGGGGATTTTATCAGTTGCACGAGAGCGTTTATTTGCATGCCTACGCTTGCGAAAAAGAGGTGGAATTTTTGCGAGAATATTTGAGGGTTGGGCAGTACTTAAGGATTTTCATGGTTAACAGAATCGAAAACGACCAACCTTTCCGCGACTTCTTCGGAATTTCCTAAATTGACAGTTAGCTGCTCGAGCAGTAAAGTGTCAATGTTTATTAAAATTGGACAATAGTATTAGTATTAGCATTAGTATTAGTATTAGCAGGTTAGAGAGGCGGTTGCTTGATAATTGTTTGAAAGGCTCCCCAAAGAAACCTCTAGTCTGTTATTCCGTGATATAATCTTCCCAACATTCGATTTCAATTTTTAGAGATGTGAGAGATGAATATTTCGGATCGAATAGGTCTTGATCTGGGGACTTTGGTGCCCTATTCAGCGATTCCGTTGCCGTACGTGAGTATGGCGATTTGCGCCAGTATCACACGAGCAGCCGGTTATGCCTTTTGGCAGGCCCGTCCGCTCCGTGGTGTCTCTTGGTCGGCCATAAAGAAGACGGAAATACCGGTTCGGAGCATCGAGCCGATGTGGGATTACAATCCACGTAACTTGAAATTATGGTTGCGCTACCTACCGTTTCGACGAGGACTCGACGCTGCTAATTGTTTTATTCGGCTCGCGGCGGCTTTTCCCATGGCTTGGCAAATAAACGATTACTTAAGCGCCGTAGTGTTAAATGAGATTAACTTGTATGACCGTCGCGATCCTGCTATGTTGGCTACCGCTGGAATTTTAGGTCAGCAGTACGCTTTGGATTTGTGGCATATTCGGCAACTTACAAAGGCTGGGGAAATGGTGAGTGCTGATAATTCAGCTGTTCAAACGTTGATTTTAGCAATGCTGCCAACGACTAAAATCGTTCACGTTCAAACTCGGAGCAAGGTCGAGTTGCGGCGTTTTTTGCGGGGGGAGACAACGGAACTGGGCAAGTTGCTACGAGAGGTCGCCAAAGCTGGGTTTGAGGGCTTTTACGTAGTTGAGATCCCGCCATTACTGGCTGGTTGGACAACACCGCAGAGTTACGCCAAGGGTCTGCGAAAGTTTCGGGAGAGCATTCTGACTTACTTTCCGTAAGTCCCGTCCCGCCAAGTCAAGTCTGCAAAGACAGGATGAGGCGGGACATTTTTTTAATTTGAAATTTACAATTTGAAATTTGAAAATATGATTTCGTATCTTGTCGTGAATGGTGGGTGTGTGGTGTTGCGTTATTTAGATTTGTTTGATAGAATGAAGTCTGGAAGGCGCTCTCGGGCAGTGAGCGTCTTTCTTTATTTTTGACTGGTTGCTTTATGAACGAAGTGAATTTAGCAACCATCAATCCCACGAAGCTTTAGCGAAGTGGGATCGGTTGAGGGGGATTCCCTACAAAGGCGGGCAGACATGCCCCGCCACTACGTTGAATCGGTGTGACTGGATTCCGGGTCAAGCCCGGAATGACAAGGTGCATCGAAGTTCTTGACAACGATCTAAATATATAGTTAACTACCACTAGACGTTACTCTCCGATATTTCCTTGCGCCATGTTTATTTCTTATCCTAATTACTAAAATTTATGACCACTCCAACTAACGTTATTCCCGTAACCGCCGTTCCGACGATTTTCCCAATGCGCGAAGTTGGCAACGATTTTACCGAAGCTTCCTTGCAAAAAGTGATTGGTGTTTTGGAATTGTTACCGGATTTTGGGATTCTCCGTCAAAAGGACGGCATTGATACTTACGTTTCGTTATCGCAAATTCGTCGTTTTAATTTACGGGTGGGCGATTTTATTGAAGGTTTAGCCCGGCCTCCCAAAGAAAATGAACGTTATCTTTCAATGATTCGAGTCGAAAAGATTCAAGGCTTGGAGCCGGATAAGGCAAAAGATCGACCAAATTTTGACAAAATTACTCCCATATTTCCCAACGAGCAGATTAAGCTGGAAACGACTAAAGACGTCCTGTCGACCCGACTCATCGACTTGATCGCACCGATCGGGAAGGGTCAACGGGGCATGATCGTCTCACCGCCCAAATCCGGCAAGACCTGGTTGCTAAAAGACATTGCTCAGGGTGTAGCCACAAATTACCCAGAAGTGGTTCTAATGGTTGCTCTAATCGGTGAAAGACCAGAGGAAGTCACCGACATGGCCCGCAATGTTAAAGGCGAAGTGTTTGCTTCTAATTTTGACGAGTCGGCCGAATTACAAACGCGAGCGGCCGAGATATGCTTGGAACGGGCCAAGCGGCTCTGCGAAGTCGGCAAGGACGTCGTCATCCTTTTAGATTCTATTACTCGTTTAGCCCGAGCTTACAACATGACGGTGCCACCAAGCGGCCGAACTCTCTCCGGAGGATACGATCCGTCAGCCCTTTACCCCAGTAAGCACTTCTTTGGGGCGGCTCGCAACTTGGAAGACGGCGGCTCTTTGACGATCATTGCAACTGCTCTGGTCGACACTGGCAGTCGAATGGATGATTTGATATTCGAAGAATTCAAGGGAACCGGTAATATGGAACTGCGACTCGACCGGGCTTTAGCCGAGCGCCGCACTTACCCGGCCATCGACATCCAGGCCAGCGGAACGCGTCACGAAGAGCTTTTGTTTGGCAAAAAAGAGCTGGAGAACATATTTAAGTTGCGCCGAATGGTCGATCTTCTCGATGGCAAAGACTCGACTTCGCTGGTCCTCGAGCGTTTGAAGAAGACGGAGACCAACGAAGAGTTTCTGAGGACTCTGCACGAATCAAAATGACGCTCGCTTCGTTCGCTACCAATTTCTGAGGCAGAAATTGTAAAATACCGTGTTATAATAAGAAGATGCTTAAATCCGGTCGTTTAAGCCGTCTGATCAACATTTTTCGCTCCTCTGCTTACCAGTTACCCCTCCTAAACAAACCCTGGTATTATCGTGTTTTCCAGATTGGAGCCGATTTTATAACTTTTAGTGGTAGTTTTTCCGAGTATTTACTAAAGATTCCCGGTCGTTTCTTTAAATACTTAGTAACTTTGACCAAAAAATCAACGTTACTAATTGACGATTTACGCTTTAAGACCGTGCGCAGCCTGGTGTGGTCACGCGGTCGACTGGGACGCCCCGTTATTCACTTTGGCGTTTTAATTTTAGCTTCAGCCGTTTTTATCGTTGGCGGGGCCCTGCAAAGTAATTTCGTGGAAGCCAAGCCAATAACGCCGGACTTAATGCCGGCCGCTTCCGATATGGCTTTGGGGTCTAATAGTGCTAAGACCGCCGAACCAACCTTTAGGGACGCCCCAATTGACTATGTGGTGGCTTCCGGTGACAGTTTTTCAACGATCGGGAATAAGTTTAACGTCTCCGTCGATAGTCTTTTATACGCTAACAATTTAGCCGGCTACTCGTATCTTTCCGTCGGTCAAAAACTAGTCATTCCGCCGATGTCCGGTCTTCTCGTCACCGTCGCTAGTGGCGACACCGTCTCGGGGCTGGCGGCCAAGTATCAAGTACCGCCGCAAGCGGTCGTTGACGTCAACTATTTAGACGAGCCCTTTACTTTGCGAGTTGGACAGAAATTAATGTTACCGGACGGTAAAATTCCGCTAGTGCCCGTGCCTGTCCTCGCCGTCAACCCCGACGCTCTGGTTCCTCAGGCGGTCGGCCAGGTTTACAACGAGTCTTTTGCTTACGGTTATAAGGGTGGGGAAGCCAAAATTACGGGGACGTCATCCTTCCAATGGCCCACGGAGCATCGCTACATTACCCAGTACTTTAGCAGCTACCACCCGGCTTTAGATATTGCCATTGATAGCGATATTTTAGCCAGCGATGCCGGCACGGTCGTCCGCAGCGGTTGGTGGCCGAATGGTTTTGGGAATGCCATTGAAATTGATCACGGTAACGGTTACACGACGACTTACGGTCACATGAGCCTGCTTTCCGTGTCGGTCGGGGAGACGGTTAGTAAAGGTCAAGTTTTGGGGCATATGGGAAACACGGGGCATAGCTTTGGCGAGCACGTGCATTTTATGATTAAGTACAACGGGGTGCCGGTGAATCCTTTGCAGTTCTTCTAAACCCTTCGTCATTCCGGCCCCAGAGCCGGAATCTAGTAAACGACCCAAATAAATTTTTAATTTTTAAAATCCAATCTGTTACTGGATTCCGGGTCAAGCCCGGAATGACAGGGTGGGTTGGTGGACCCTAGGAGATTCGGACTCCTGACCCCCACTATGCCATAGTGATGCTCTACCAACTGAGCTAAGGGCCCACGACAGTTTTGTATTCTAATCGTTTTTGTCATTCCGGGCAAGCCCTCGCCCCGAAGGGGCCCCTTTGGGGCGCGACCCGGAATCTAGTTACTGGATTCCGGCTCAAGGCCGGAATGACGAGTGGTGTTTCTAAAAACCATCTTCTTATTCGGTAAATTTTCAATCGTAAAAATTTTGGTTGATTGGGTAGGTTTTATAAGATTTATAGGTTCTATAGGTTTTATATGACTTTTGATCGTTTTTATTATCGTATTAGTCAGGTCATCAAGGCCAAGATGGCTCTGAGCGGAGATAGCGACGATTTTAGTGCCTTTTGGAAGTATCTTTTTTAGGTCCTTGGTGACTGTAGTGAGGGTTTTCGCGTCGACTAAGTCTACCTTTGAGATCACAACGATCTCGGTCTTCTGGGCCAGTACCGGCGACCAGAGGGCTAACTCAGTGCGAATGGTTTGGTAGTCTGTGGCAATGTCTTTGCTGTCAGCAGCAATTAGATGGACTATTACCGGGCAGCGCTCAATGTGGCGCAGGAAGCGGTCGCCCAGGCCCTTGCCTGAAGAAGCACCGGCGATTAGGCCGGGCAAATCGGCAAGAACTATTTTTTGTGGGTTACTGGATTCCGGGTCAAGCCCGGAATGACGAATAACAACCCCCAAATTAGGTTCTAAGGTGGTAAATGGATACGCTCCGACCGCGGCTTTGGCACTCGTCAACGTGTTTAAAAGCGTCGATTTGCCGGCGCTGGGCAGTCCAACGAGGCCAGCATCCGCCAAAATCTTTAGTTCTAATTGCAATTCTTTTTCCTCACCAGCGGTTCCCGGGGTCCACTCCATGGGGCGCTGGTTAGTGCTGCTGCGGAAGACGTAATTGCCTTTGCCACCGATGCCTTTGCTGGCTATTAGAACGCGCTCTCCAAGTTTAGTTAGGTCTGCGATAAGGGTTTTGGTATCGGGTTGTACCAGGTAAACCAAAGTTCCAATCGGTACCTTAAGCACGAGGTCCGCACCGCCGTGGCCGGTACAGTTGTTTTTGCCGCCGCGATTGCCGTCGTCGGCTTTAAAGTAACGCTGGCTGGCAAAGTCGGACAGGGTTAAAAGGTTAGAATCGGTCTCCAAGTAAATAGAACCACCATCACCGCCGTTACCGCCATCGGGGCCGCCTTTAGGGCGAAACTTTTCACGGTGCCAAGAAACAACGCCGTCACCGCCGTTACCAGCCTTAATCTTTATAGTTACGAGGTCTACCATGTTTGCATTATACACGTAGGGGTCGCATTTATGCGACCCTCAATCGAGGGCGGGATGAATCCCGCCCCTACGTTAATCGTTCCTTTTCAAATGTTGTTGTAGTGAGGTTTGACAAACAAATACGATCTAACGTAGGGGCGCCATTTATGACGCCCTCATCCGATCGGATCGAGGGCTTGATGAATCAAGCCCCTACGTTACGTTATTTATCTTTTGGAGGCTGATGTTGTTGCGGTTTTGGCAGAGGAGGAGGCGACCAGGGCTTGCAGTTCGGCTAGGGTTTTAGAAACGGCGGCGAAATCATCCGGTGACTTTTGCTCGTCTAGTAAACTCTTGGCGGCCCCGATTTCCTGAATGGCGCCGGGGTAATTCTTTAGAGCCGCCAGGACCAGGCCGAGGTCATAATGGGCTTGGGTCGAACTATTGTCTACATTAATGGCCCCTTGGTAAATTTGGGCGGCCTCTTGGTAGGATTTTTGGCTGATCAGAAGGTCGCCCAGAGAAATGCGGGTCTGGACGTTGTAAGGATCAAGGTTAATGGCTTGTTTGTAGGACGTTAAAGCACCAGTCAAGGCATTCTGATCCGAGTCTTTCATGGCGTCATAAACACTGGCTCGTAACTGCCAGTTAAGGGCGCTATAAGGGTCCAAACGGGTCGTAATAAAGTCAGACTGGGTAACGGCAATTTGAGCTAGAGCGTTGATATTGGTTTTATCTTGATCCGCAAGCGTTTGCTTTTGCGAAATCAGTTTAGCAATCGCCAGAGCCGTCCCTGCATATGTTCTTCGGTAGCTGTCATTCAAAGGATTAAGGTTCACCGCTGTTTGCTGCATGTCCAAGATGCCCTGCAGATTGTCACTCTTAATGCTATAGCTTTGGAGGAAGTTAATGTCGGCCGCTAAAGCTCGCAGCGGGAAGTAAATGACTGCTATCAGAATTGCTCCAATAACGGCGGCGACGGTTTTGCCAATCGGCGTCTGCGGATTATTAAGATGCTCCCAGCCGCCTTCTACTCCCGCCAGCAAGCCGCCAATAACGACTACTATTAATAAGTTACTAACGGTAAACGGGGTGACCAGCGAGCCGATAATGAAGACCGTCGCAAAGGCCAAAACGTCAGCTCGGCGGTGTTTAAGAGCGGTCAACAGGATTGAAAGCATCAGAATAATGATTGCCGCGAGTCCCACGATGCCGCTAGTCGCCAAGCTTTCAAAATACTGATTATTGGCTGCGGCAAAGACTTGTAAAGTCGGCCGGACTTGAGTATATAAACTTTGGAAATTACGGACGCCCACTCCAAAAAACGGTCGGTTTTTAATGCTCTCCGCGGCCACCAGCCAACTGCCGGCCACTCCCACTTCTGGCTGTTTGGTCACTCTTTCTTTAAACGGGGAGAGTCCGGCCATGCCACCAATCATGACCGCTAAGGCCGTCATAATAATCACGGCGCCAATCGCGGTTGGAACGACTAGTCGTGATTTCTTTTTGAGTTCTTCCACGGCCGTCAAAACTAGCAAAATAACGGCCGATATCAAGAATACTAAACTATTACTGCCCACTGTCACATTCATCCCGAGGCTTTTGAGGGGCGAGACTGTTACCACTAAAGTAAAGATGGCTAGGCCCGTGGCCCCGATAAAAAAGGCGACTTTAAGCAGTCGTCCGGTCGACTCGGTCAAACTCAACGTCAACGTGTACAGTATCAAGATGGCGAGCGGCAAATACGTTTCCGGGCTGCCAATGCTTTTTAGAAAAGTGGGGGAGAAGGCAGCCGCGGCCAAGGTCACTAGAGTCCAAATTAAAAGACCGATACTGATTAAATTAGAACGCCATTTGATGACCGTTCCCATGGAGACCAGGATCAGAATCACTCCCAGGCCCAGGCCGGCTAGGACGAGGAGAATTATCACCCGCCACAGTTCGGGGGAGATGAAGCTGAGGGTGGGAAGACTGGGGAAGACTACTATTATAAGGGCCAAGATGGTGGTGATTATTTTTCCGATTGCGCTTGCTGACAATTTCATAAGCAGTTATTTAAGAGTAGCGTAGATGGAGTTAATTTTCAAGGCCCAACCAATTCGTCATTCCGGGCAAGTCCGCCAGCTGGCGGACGAGACCCGGAATCCAGAAACGCTCACTACGTTCACTACCAATTTACGCGGCGTAAATTGTAAATAAAAACGGCAAACGTAGGGGCGACATTTATGACGCCCTTAACCGATTGGATTAAGGGCTTGATGAATCAAGCCCCTACGTTTTTATCGGAAGTTACTGGATTCCGGCTCAAGGCCGGAATGACATGTTGGTTATGGCCCAAAACGGACGGCCGAGTTTTCGTTGTACAGCGTCTTTACCTGGGTTCCGGTGAGCGCATAGTTATACAGACGAACGTCGTCGAGTTGGCCGGCGTAGTAAGTGGAGCCAACGAGAGCGAGTTTGATAGCGTTCGCTGTAATCCCCGTCGCGGTCGTCACGACCACATGATTCCAGACTCCAGCAGTAAGAATGGGAGCCGTCTTTAAAACTCCGTTGACATAGTAAACAGGCGCAGTAAAGTTGTTGGCGGCGATTGCTCCTGTTGCCGCTGTCACCGAAACGCCGGAGGCTAGTTGCAAAATGGAACTAGTATTAGAAGTGGGGTAGGCCCAGAAGCTGACGGTTTGGACACCAGCTATCGAGGTTGGTTGGTTGACGTAGTCGCCAACGCCGTCAAACGCCAATGACGCTCCGTATTTCCCTGTTGTTCCGCCGTTCCACATTTCCGTGCTTACGCCGGAGTTACAGCTGCCAGCGGTGCGGCCGGTGTTGGGCGTTATAGTTCCGTCCATTCCTGCGGCCTGGCCGTTGCCATTCAGGGCGGAGTTATGGGCGATCGTTCCAGAGCACTCGTTAAATTTATACTGAGCCACCGGGGCGCCGCGATTAAAGTCCCAGGCAATCTGGGCGGGAGTGCGGGCGTAGGCATACATGCGAATGCCGTCTAATTTTCCGGTCAGCGAAGTCGTGCTAATCCGGCCGAATTGAATAGCATTGGCAGTGATAGCCGTTCCCGTCGTAATAGTGACGTATTGCCAGGCATTGGCAATGAGGGTGGAAGAGGCTGCACCATTCACATAAATGGTGGGAGTATCAAAACCGGTAGCCGCAATAGTGCCTCTCGAAACGGAAATGTTCGCAGCGGTAGCAGCCGTTCGCAGGTCAACTAAATTCTGAGTGGTGGTAGTGGGGTTGACCCAAAATTCAACGCTTTTAACTGACGGTGAGCCTGTAATAGTGACGGTGTCTGTCCCACCGTTAAAATTAAGCGCTGTTCCAAATTTGCCGGGTTTAAAAGTGGCGCCGGTAATCGTGCCACTGTAATTGTTGCCTGAAGTATCGTTGACGACGGTGCCGGTGCCTTCGTCGAAATTATATTCAGCGATGGGGGACGTGCAGCTGGCGGTATCTCCTGGGATACAGTATGACGAAGCCGAAGAGTTAAGGGCGGTAAAAGGAGCGGCGTTGTTGGTGGAAACGGCGCCCCAAGCGAGGGCTGATGAGTGGTTATAGTCGAGTTTGACTTCGTCTGCTGATAAAGCATAAGGATAAAATTTAAATTCATCGATCGTGCCCGCTAAGTTGCCGTAAGGAGTGGCGGCCGAATCGTCCTGGCCGATTTTGAGTAAGTTGGTGGTGTTATCTGGCGCAGTGGTGAGCGCAGTCGAACCAGTTAGGGCGCCATTAACATAGATGCGCAAAGTTGCTAGGTCATAGCTGCAGGTGACCTGAGAGTAAGTGCCCACTGTTAACGCGCGGCCGACGGACTGAGCGGCGGTTTGCCAAGTCGTCGCCTTGATTTGGCAACCAACGTTGCCACTGGCGTCTGTAAAGATGCGAAATTCCTCCGCTTTTGCTATCAACGTCTTCGAAGCCACCGAAGTTGCCGGGTTAATCCAGATGGAAGTAGTAAAGTTGCCAGGGGTATCCGCCTTGGCGGAGGAGGTTAGGCAGAATAGGGAGAATAGGGTTAATAGGGCGAATATTTTCGGTATTTTGGGATTTACACGGATTTTAAATGTTTTCATTTGACTTTTTTGTATTTCTTTGATAAACTACTTGGATAAACCGGGGCCGAGCGCCGATTCTCCCGTAAAGTCGTGGAGTTTAAGCGCCCACCGGTTGCATTAAAGATTGGATGGGGCAGTAGCCAGACGTAACCATTCGGCTCTAAGCTGCTCACAAAGCATCCAATCTTTTTTGTTTCACGGCTTATCAATGTTTTCATAGTATCGTAATACTTCTCCCGCGGTAATAGTAACCCCTTTAGCCTTTTTCTTCATCGCTGCATACCCTTTGAGATGCGCATTAGATTTCTTACCAACGTGCGCAAACCAAATATCAGGGCTTCTTGTTTTCTCAATCAAAAGTATTTGAGTAATGTATGACTTAATATCAATCTCATGATTAGTATACTCACAGTCAATTTCTACTGTCCCTGCTTTTGACGTTATTATTGCCTTAGCGCATAGCACAGAAAACGTGAATAGTTTAAAGATTAGAGGTTTATTAAGTTCGCGGAAAAAAAGCTTTAATTTCTGTTTTTCGTTACTATTAATGGAAAAAATGATTGTTTTACCATTAGCTAGACAAACATAAGTGACTTTACTCGTTTCCTCTATTTTATTTGACTGGTCAATTTGATATTTCATATATTTAATAGCTCACATCCGGTACGCTGACGAAACTGCCCGTGCTGCCACTTAAGGTTACACCTTTAGCGTACTTGCCACTTTGACTCCAGGTTGTTGAATTAAGTGTCCCGTTGAAGGGCGAGCCGGCGCTACCTGAGTTGTTCGTCGTCGTTCCGAAGCCTTCGTCAAACTTGAGAGTGACGGTCGCGCCGCGGCCGTTTGCAGAAATAGCTGATCCTGGCGCTGGAGACGTGCGCATCTGCATGTCTTCCAGAATCTGCCGGGGCGAGCGGGGATAGGTGTATATTTTTAGATCGTCGACGGTACCTTGATAAAGACTCGATGG